>JBQTKE010000373.1:0-4691 GCA_052386435.1 Myxococcaceae bacterium | reverse complement strand
TGCGCGAACGCGGCGCTCAGCTCCTCCAACGAATCGACCATCACGCGTGCTCCTCTCGGCGGTTGTTCTGCCGGGGGACCCTACGTGGCGCCTTCGACCCTGTCGGTCACACTTGCCGGAACGGTAGGCCTGACCGAACGCGTCGAACGCCGACCTCCGATCATCCCTGGGACATGTGGGGGACCTGTGGAGGCGCCCGCGCAACTTCGTGACCTGTCCGGGTGACAATGGCGATGGAGATCCAATCATGCCTGCCTCTACCGGTAGCGCGCCTGCGTTTCAAATCTCACGGCGTCTGGGCGACCCCCTGGACAGCAGTGCGGCACCTCAGGGACCTGGTCTGGTCATGATGGGTGGAGGGGCGGACGTCGATGCCGCCTTCACCTGGATGCAGCAAAAGGTTGCAGGAGCTGCGAACACCGCAGGAGGTGACCTCGTCATCATCCGTGCATCGGGGACCGACGCTTACGACCCGTATGTCCGAGAGGTCGCTCCGCTCTTTGGTTCCGTGCAGACCCTCATCGTTCCCAAAGACGCCACGCCCAAGCAGCTGCGCAAGGCGGCTGCGATCGTGAGGAAGGCTGAAGCGGTGTTCTTCGCCGGGGGCGACCAATCCGATTATGTGAGCTGGAAGGGAACACCGCTCATCAAGGCGGTTCAGGGCGTCTACGACAGAGGAGGCGTCGTCGGTGGTACGAGTGCGGGCCTCGCGATTCAAGGTGTCGACGTTTTTGACTCGAAGCGGACCGGGAACAATGATCTCGGCTCAGACGAAGCCGTCGCAAACCCCACGACACGACGAATCAGCTTCACGCATGACTTTCTTCACTTCGCTCCGCTCGAGCACGCGATCACCGACACCCATTTCGAGCAGCGAAATAGAGGCGAGCGCCTTCCGGTCCTGATGGCGCGGCTTCAAGAAAATCGCAGGGGAGAGCCCTCCCTGGGCATTGGAGTCAACGAAGGCACCGCGCTCCTGGTCGATGGTGACGGGCAGGGGCGCGTCGTGGAGCAGCATCCGGATCGACCCGGTGGGGGCGCGACCCTCTGGAATGATCTGTCATTTTCACCGCTGCGCTCCGGAAAGCCCTTCAAGGCGAAAGTGACGGTGCACCCGCTGCGCGACGGGGCGGAGTTCAATCTCAATCGTCCCGAGGACGTGCCAGGCAAGCGCGTTGCGATCGACGGCTCAAGGGCCGGCACCCCTGAGGTGTTTTCGGACGATCCCTACTCGCTTTGAGGCGGATGATGAAGGCGACGTTGTCGAGCGAGACCTGAATCCTGTCGTGCAGCCCGAACTCGATGGCGTCCGCTCGGTTTGGACCGTCGCTCGCGCACAGCTTCCCTTCCCCGCGCAGCTGCTCCTTCGACTTGTGGCTGTTCCCGCCGGTGGAGACCACCGCCCCCGCGTTCGACGGCACGTTCATCTGCCGCGAGCGCTTACCCGTGTCGGAGCGGGAACAGTTGGTCGCGATCTTCGCGACCCAGTACGGAGCGTTGTGGCCTCGAATCAGCCGACGCTTACGCCTGGCAAAGTCTCGCCCGTGCCAGAAGTCGCCGTCACAAAAGACCACCACCTTCGCTCTGGGAAAAGCGAGGTCGGGCTTTCCTGGCAGCGTTTCGACGTTCAGCCTCGGACGAAGCCCCATGCGGCGAACGGCACGCACGAACAGCACCTCACAGTTGGTGCCAACCTTACGGCTGGCAGCTCGGGCGACGCGGCTGGCCACAGCGGAGGCAGGCTTCAACCCGACATACGTCGGCGAATCCCGTCCACCAGGCCTAGGCTGCTGGCTGGAACCCCGCCTTCGCACGGAAGCCCTTTCCTGTCCCCGGGTGTGCCGAATGGTCGCCCACGAGCTTTCTAAACTGCGGCGGGACCGCAAGGACCACCTCCGGAGGCGGCGCCTCTCCTCGGTCCGGCGGAAGCAGCTTCAACGCCGAGCGAACTGCTCTCTCACCCAAAAGCTGGCGACGAATCTCACGCCCCAGGACCTCCGCCAGCAACGACGGAACTGCGTTGCCCAGTTGCTTCTGCACTGACCTTAGGTTGCCCACGATGCTCACATCATCAGGGAAGGTTTGGAGGCGAGCTAGCTCCCGCATGCTGAGGCGGCGGCTCTTCCAATGGAATGGCCCCACAGCCGGCCCAGGCTGCGCCTGAATGGTCCACGAAGGGCGGTTCTTGGCGAGCTTCAACATGAACGTCCAGAAGCGCCTGCGCCAGCCGAACAGCGGCAGCCCCCCGCCTCGGTCGGTATGCCACAGGTAGTTCTGGCCCTCGGGAATCGTCGGCAAGAGGTCCGCCCACTTGCCTCGCATGGCGAGAGCCTCAGAATCCGACGGTTGCGGAAGGTCGCCCAGCGCATCCCAGGCCGTTCGGTATTTGGGCAGCTCAACCAGCTCCAGCAACATGGGCTGCTCAGGCACTGGCAGAAATCGGGCTTCTGGGAACTCGAACTCGGTTCCGTCGCGAGCAGCTACCAGGAAGAATCGCTCTCGAATCTGGGGCACGCCGTAGTCGGCAGCGTTCAGAACTTTGAAGACCGGCCTGTAATTGGTCCTCATCCGCTTGTTGATCCCCTCGATGCGGTCAAGAAGAAGGCGTAGCCCCTCGTCCTTCCCTGAGAAGGCCAAGCCCTCGACGTTCTCAAGAACAAAAGCTCTGGGCAGCGCCTCCTCAACAACTCTCAAGTAGGCGGCCAAAGTGTCCGACCGGGGATCATCAAGGCGAGCAGAGTCCCCACGCGCCCAGTAGCCGGCCTTGGAGAACGGCTGACATGGGGGGCCACCGATTAGCAGCTCGACCTCGCGGGCTCGCAGGCCACCAGCAACCAGGAGCTCCTTGCTGGGCACCTCGAAGATGCTCCGCTCAATGACCGACCATCGCCGATTCTTCCTGAGCGTCTCGCAGCAATCATGGTCGAACTCGACTGCGACGGCGGTGTCAAATCCCGCAGCCTCGAAGCCGTAGTCCATACCGCCCGCACCCGAGTAGAGACTGATGACCCTCCGCATGACCAAGTTTTCTACCACAGCGGGCCGACATGGAATTCCGGCGAAAAACTCGACCGAACTCGCCGGACGACGAAGTTCAGGACGCCGCTGAGCGGAGGACCTTGACAACCTGGTCGGTCCACCGACCATCGACCTTCACATTGTTCGAGAGCTTGCTCGGGCACTTCCGATGCGGGTCCAACGACCTGGGCAGAACATACTTGAACTCCCACCTTTCGGTGACGGCGTGCAGGCAGGCCGCAAGAACGTCGAACTCCGCCGACCCGTAGTAACGGGAACAGGGATCGCCTTTGGAGGCTCGGGTTCTCTGGAAGTCAACGCGGACCAAGCCTTCAGCCGTGGTCTGGCGGAGAACGTTCTTGCACTCGACCGTGAGGCGACTGCCCTCGAAGGTAAGATTCACGTCGGGTCCGCCCTCTTCGTCGATGCGCAGGCACTCGGTTACCCCAGGCACACTGGTCAGGCGCCGGACCAAATGTTCCTCGGCCACCCAACCACGCACCGCCATCTTCAGCCGACGGGCGCTAGCAATGAGGTCGAGCACCTCGCCCTCAGTCATTTCGAACTCCTGGGCGAGCGCATGAAGCCGGGCGGGCCCTGGTGTCGAAACCACCAGCCCGACGGGCTCGACGACCAACGGAGGTGCTGGTCGGTCCATGCGCTCCGCGAGCAGCATTCGGTGACCTTGATCCTCTGCGACCGCCTCTCTCTCGAATCTCACATATCGGAGAAACGACTTTGCAGTGCCACCGACAAGCACCTCGACCGGTTTGTCATCGTCAGAGCGGTGATCACGCTCCCATGAGTGCCAGCCGCTCCGAAGAATCTCAACAACGTCCTCCTCCTTGTACTCGACAGAGATGAAGAACCGCGTTGGGTTGTGCAGCACGGGATCGGCACCGACGAAGATCCCACGCTCGGGATCGATGCCACAGAAGAGCGTCGTGTAGAGGAGGAAGGGGTCCTGCCAGATGCGGTGCAGCTTCTTGTCGTCGGGCCCGTATTTGACCTGGAAGCGGTGCTCGTCGTCGGGGCGATTTTTGGTGAGCTTGGAGTTCGCAAAGAAGGCGTAGACGACTATGCCTAGGCGTTCTTCCTCTGGAGTCTCGAAGGTGATCCGGAACGGCGCCACGTCGGGCTCGGTGTGACGGAGCACACGGCATCCACCGGCTTCGAGGGCATCGAGCACGAAGCGCAGCAATGGCGCCTTGCCCACCTTGCTGACGGAGTATTCGCGGTACTGGGACACTCCGGGAAACTACAATCCCCCAAGGACAGCGTCGATTTTCCAGACCATCTCCTTGGAGCGCCGGCCCGGAACTTGACGTGGCGACACTGCCGTCACGTGCGCCCTCGACCTCGTCAATCGGTGGAGCCTGCTCACCGGTCAAAGGGAAGGTGACGACAGTTCCGCTATGAGTGATTCCAACCTCTTCACATCCGCTCGAAGGAACTCAACCGCGCAGTCTCGACAGAAGTGCTCAACAGCGCGAGCCACCTTCAGCTTGAGGCGCCCCCTCTCTGACAATGTGACTGAGAGCGGTGAGGCGGTGAGGAGGAATGAACCGGGAAACTGCGAAAGAGGTCGAGTGGAAAGCGGGCACCCGGGACCTCCGAAGCGAGTACCCGAGGTGCGAAAGGGCGAGCCCGGAGGGACAGAAGGGTCGCTGCGA
>JBQTKE010000372.1:0-4493 GCA_052386435.1 Myxococcaceae bacterium | reverse complement strand
GTTGGGTTGACGAATCTGCACCATGCCGTCCTTGCCCACCGCGACCGGGACAATCTTCGGTTTGCCTTCGCCCTGCAGCGTGATCTTCGCGTCTGGACGGCCCGGCTTCACGTTGTCCGCGAGCACGATCTTTTCCGCGTACGTTCCGGAGCTCACACGCACCAACTCGCCCGGCGCAGCGACAGACGCTGCTTTGCTGATCGTCTTGAACGGCTTCGACTCCGAACCTTCCGCAGTGTCATTTCCGGCTGGGCTCACAAACCAGACGCGCGTGGGAGGCGACGCGACGGGCAGCTTTTCCGCGTCCTTCGGCGGACTCTCGACCAAGGGCTCGTGACCCGGGTGGACCGGCAGCGAGGCCACCGGGGTATCGGGAACAGGCTGCGCTCCGATCGCCACGGTGGACAACGCACGCTGACGGACGCCTTCAATCGATTCGGTGGGTGCGGCCACCCGCCCGGACGGTGTCGAGGTCACGCCTCCATCGTCCAGGGCACTCTCTCCGGCGCAGGCGAAGAGCAGAGAGACGAAGGCGGCGGTGGCAGCGACGGCGAAGCGGCTATGCATCCAGGACTCCATCAGCAAGGGGGACGGAGCAGAACGGTTCACCTCACGTCGATTATTCGCCCTTCACACTTGTGGCTGGACAGCCCCGTGAGGGCTAGGGTGCCCGCCGTGTTCGCAGCACTCCATCGTCCTAGATTTGCTGCATTCGTCGCGCTCGGTTGCTGGGCATGCGTCGCACCGGTTCACGCGACGCCCGGTCACTCCTCGTCGGCTCCTCTGGACGGCCGCGGCTCGCCCCCAGACAGCCAAGGTGGACTGCCGCCTCCCCCCGCGAAGCGACTCGACTTCTTCAAGAGCGGCGATCCGCGGTTGTCGGTGCGGCTAATGGAGAACGCAGACGAAGTCTTCTTCTCCCCTAAAGGCCGCGTTCGCCTGCGCGCGTTCGGCTCCGTGGAGAAGCTCGTTGAAGCACCGGCCGGCTCGGTATTTCGCGTTCGCCGAGTCCGTGGCGAGCCGGCGAAGATCCGCTACTCAATTCAGATCGCGGAGTTTCGTTTCGAAGACAAGGCGTCGCTGTCGAAGGAACAGGCCGAGTGGACGAAGAAGGGCGTGCCGGTACGCGCGCAGATTCTCGGCTCGGTCTACGGCATCGCGGGGAAGGTCATCGACAACCGCCGCTACCTGCTGCTTGCCGGCGGCACCTACGACTCCGGAGAAGCAGCGGGTCCGCGCCAGGCGGAGTTGTTGCGCCAGCACGGGCTTCGCACGACGCTCTTCGAAGAGCTTCGGCAGAGCGCGTCCGGCATTCTCGAGCTGCTCGACAGCGGAGGCGCATCCCTGGCGCTCGCGGAGAACCGCGTCGAAGCGGACACCTTGGATGAGAGCGGCTTCGAAGTCCGCGAGGTGGAGCACGACGTCGGTTACGCGTCGCACGGCTTCGAAGATCGAACCTTCCGAGGCACGCTCCAGTTCACGTTCGACCGTCGCGGGAAGCTCGCCGTCGTGAACTTGGTCTCACTCGAGCAGCTGCTCTACGGACTGGTCCCTTCGGAGATCTTCGCGCGAGCACACGCCGAAGCGCTCAAGGCCCAAGCGGTCACGGCCCGCGGCGAGGTGCTGGCGAAGATCGGTCTCAAGCACTTGGCCGACCCCTACCTTCTCTGCTCCGAGCAGCACTGCGCTGTCTACAAGGGTCGCTCCAGCGAAGCGGCCAGCACCAACAGCGCCGTGGATCAAACGCGCGGCGAGGGCATCTTCGGAGAAGACGGACGGCTCGTAGACTCCGTGTACAGCGCGATCTGCGGCGGCCATTCAGAGAACAACGACGTCGTCTGGGGCGGCGTCCCCAACCCGCATTTGCGCGGACGACCGGATCTCATCAAGCCGCCCAGGGGAGTTCCGACTCCGAAGGAACTAAAAGCGTTCCTGGATACCCAGCTCCCCGCCGCCTGCCGACTCTCATCCTTGGCGGCCCCCGCGAAGTACCGCTGGGAGAAGCGCTTCACCGCGGAGGAGCTCAACAACCTCACCGCTTCGCTGAGCGTGGGGAAAGTGCAAGCCCTCTCCGTCACCGAACGAGGCGCTTCCGGCCGCGCCCGCTTGCTCACCGTCGCCGGTGAATCAGGCGCCACCCAAGTTCGCGGCGAGCTCACGATTCGACGACTGTTCGGAATGCTCAACAGCGCGATGTTCCTCGTATCCCCGGAGAAGGACGCTTCCGGCGCCATCACCGCGTGGGTCTTTAAAGGGGGCGGCTGGGGCCACGGTGTTGGGCTGTGTCAGACCGGAGCGATTGGACGCGCCGAGGCGGGCCAAACCTACCGAGACATCCTGCGTCACTATTTCAACGGTGCGGAGGTCGCCGAGGTCTACTGAGCCGTCAGCTAAGGGCCTGAAATTTGGTGGCCCGTTCACGGCGGATCACACCTTGTCTGAACGCGGTGCGAATGCGCACCCTGGCTCGGAACCTTCCTGCGCGCAGCGCAGTTAGAATCGGACCGTGTCGACGATGAAGCCGGCCGCAGGGCGGAGAAAGCGAGGAGGAGCTTCGCGCATGGCGTTAGCCTTCGCGATCGCACTCGGGCTCCACGGCCTCTTCATCTGCTTCCTCCTGCTGCTCTCCCAGGTTCACTTCGGCAAGCCACCTCCGTCGCGCGGCAATCCCAGCTCCGTCGCGATGCGTCCCATCAGCGCGGACCAGTGGGCGAAGAACCGGGGACAGCGCGCGCCGGACAGCGCGCAGAAGACGCCACTGGCGAAGGCGCAGGAGAAGAAGCCCGAAGAGAAGAAGGCCCAGGCGAAGCCACAGGGACAGGTCGTGGATGTGGCGCCGGGAAACAACGAAGAAGATCCCGAAGCGAAGTACCTGGCCGAGAGCAGCAACAAGGTGAAGAAGGAGACCAAGGCCAAGGAGCAGACCGCGTTCTATCGAAACGCGATGCCCAACCGGACCACCACGACGCCGCAGGAAGCCGCGGGGAATGACAACGTCGAGAAAGCGCAGGTCGCGGGAAACAACGGCGTCGGCAATGACGACCGTCCGGTGCGTGAAGCCGGTGAACGCAAGAACGTCTTTGAAGTCCCGGATACCAAGCGCCGCGACGAGGTGGCGATGCGCACGGATCCTTTCGGATTGGGTCCCGGCGCCAACGTCGCCAACAAGGCGGAGAGCGCGGAGGTCCAGGGCAACTCCAACCGCCTCAAGATTCAGCCCGGCACGCAAGGCGGCGGCGCTGAAGAGAGCTCAGCGGGAAAGAAAGGCCAAGCCGGCGTGCTCACGCTGGTGCCGTCGATGGCAGTGCTCGACAAGATCGCGGGAGCCGCACCGAACGATCACCTGGGCGATGTCGACGAAGGCAACGGCACCTTCCTCAATACGAAGGAATGGAAGTTCGCCAGCTTCTTCAACCGCGTGAAGCAGAGCGTGGGGATGCACTGGGATCCCGGAACGGTGCTTCGTCGCCGCGACATGACGGGCAACATCTACGGCGGCCGCGACCGTTACACCGTGCTCAACGTCACGCTCACGGAGCGCGGGACCGTGAAAGAGATCTTCGTGGAGAAGAGCAGCGGACTCGACTTTCTCGATCTCGAAGCCATCCAGTCCTTCGAGCGCGCCCAGCCCTTCCCCAACCCACCGCCCGGCCTCATCGCCAGCGACTCCACCGTCCGCTTCTCCTTCGGCTTCTTCCTGGAGATGGGCGACGGTGCGAGGATGCGGCTGTTCCGCCAAGCGAACTGACGCGCTGGCTGTGGCGGCATGACTACATTCCTCGCTTAAACAACGGCCGAAAATTCACTGACGGACGTGGGCGCACTTTCATTGCCGCGCCGTTAACCCTGTCTGTTACCCGTTAGCTCGCGACAGCGTAATCCTCGATCGGAGGACACGAGCAGATCAGCTTGCGATCGCCGAGCACGCTGTTGAGGCGCCCCACCGACGGCCAGAACTTGTTGCGCCGCACGGCGAGGGTCGGAAACGCCGCTCGCTCTCGCGAGTAGGGCCGATCCCACCTCTCCGCGGTCACAACCTCGGCGGTGTGCGGCGCGTTCTTGAGCACGTTGTTTTCGCGCGGCGCCCTACCTGACTCGATCTCTTCGATCTCTTTCCGAATGGAGATCATCGCCTCGCAGAAGCGGTCCAGCTCCGCCTTGGTCTCGCTCTCCGTAGGCTCGATCATCATGGTGCTGGCCACCGGGAAGGAGACCGTGGGAGCATGAAAGCCGTAGTCCATCAGCCGCTTCGCCACGTCTTCCACCTCCACTCCACAGCTCTTCTTTAGGCCACGCATGTCGAGGATGCACTCGTGCGCGACGCGCTCGTTCTTGCCGCGGTAGAGCACCGGGTAGTGCGGGTGCAGTCGCTTCGCCACGTAGTTGGCGTTGAGGATCGCGACTTTGGTTGCGTGGGTCAGCCCCTCGCCGCCCATCATGGAGATGTACGCCCAGCTGATCGGCAAGATGCTCGCGCTCCCCCACGGCGCCGC
>JBQTKE010000371.1:0-2407 GCA_052386435.1 Myxococcaceae bacterium | reverse complement strand
CTTCGATCTGGAGATTGACGGAGGGTGCGCGGATTCTGACGTTCTGATTGCGCGTCGGGAGAAAGTGTCAGGTCCCAGGGCGCGGCGGCACTAAGGTTGGAAGCACAGTGCGGGGACAGGTATTCTGCCCCGGATTTTCACGGTTGGACGAAGAAGGGATCTCATGTTCCTCAAGCGCAATGTCCTCGTCGCGGCGGTCGTCTTTGGCGCTCTCGGCTCCGTGGGTTGCATGACCTACGACTTCGAACCCGTGCAGCCCCTGGCGATCGCGCAGACGACCAACAGCTACAGGGTCGTCGCCAAGCAGCTGAAGCCAAACGTGATGATCCTTCTCGACAAGTCCGGGTCGATGAACGATCCCATCAACAACACTGCGGGCGCCCCGTCGCGTATGTTGGAGATGCGCTCGGCGATGAATTCCTTCCTGACTTCTTCCGGAAAGCTCGCGCGCTTCGGCCTGATGACCTATCCCTCCAACGCGGGCGAGTGCTCTGCCAGCAGCGTGAGTGACATCCTTCAGCAGCTGCCGAGCTCTGGCGCGGACGATGATTCGGCTTTGCAACAGGCCGCGGACAACGTGCGGAACTCTATCAACAACGTGCAGCCCAACGGCGGTACGCCGACGGGTGGCAGCTTGCGCAACCTGGGGGGCTACTCGGCGCTCACCGGCAACGAGCGGCCGAACTACATCCTGCTGCTCACCGACGGTCTGCCCAACTGCAACGAGACCAACAAGAACGCCTGGGTGGCGAACGATCCCGCCGCGCAAACCGCGTGCTCCTGCACCCTCGCCAATCCCGCAGTCTCGTGCGAGGGCGCGTACCAGCGGCTGGGTTGTCTGGACATGGATGACTCCGTGCAGGCCCTCGCCGACCTGCGTGCCAAAAGCATTCAGACGATCGTCGTCGGCTTCTCCGGAGATTTTGCGCAGGGTGGCAGCAGAGGACCGGAGGTTCTTAACGCGATGGCGGTCGCTGGCGGCCTCGAGCGAGTCTGTCCGAATGGTACCAACGCCGAGTGCGGCAGCGACAACACCTGCGATGCCGTGACGAAGAAGTGCGCCAAGCGCTACTTCCAGACGGGCAACTCCGCGGAGCTGACCGCGGCGCTGACGGAGATCGCGAACAAGCTGACCGTGACCGACCCTTGCGTGTGGAAGCTCAGCACCACGCCGTCGGATCCACAGTTCCTCGCGGTGATCGTCGACGGCAACGCGATTGCGCGTTCCGGAACGACCTGGGAGTACTCGGCCAACACCGGCACACCCATCGTTACGTTCAAGGGCGACCTTTGCACCAAGCTGACGAACGCCACGCCGAACGCCGCGGTCGCGCTGGAGTTCCGCATCGTCGAGAGTCTCTAAAGCGACGCGCTCGTTTCGTGGCCTTGCTTCGGGCCGTGCTCACCGACGTGGGCGCGGCCCGACTTCTTTGCGCCCCTGTGCGGTCCAGTCGCAGCTTGATGCGTGCTCTGCCCGAGCATAGCTTCGCGCGCATGCGGATCACCGTCCTCTCGCGTTCGAGCGACATTCCTTCGACGCGGCGATTGATCGAGGCGGGAACGGCGCGAGGGCACAAGGTGCGCGTGCTCAACCCTGTGCGTGTGGAGATGCACCTGGATGGCCGCAGCGCGAACCTCTACTACCAGCGCAAAAAGCTCGCCCCGTGCGACGTGGTGATCCCACGCGTTGCTCAGTCGGTGTCGCACTACGGCTTGGCTGTGGTGAACCAGTTCGGCATTCGCGGCGTCCCGGTGCTCAACTCCGCGCAGGCGATCGCTCAGGCTCGCAACAAGATGCGCTGCCTGCAGCTTCTCTCGGCGAACGGCGTCGACATCCCCGCGACAGTTATGGCGCGCGACGCCGGCGAGCTGAAGCAGATGGTGGATCTGGTCGGCGGACTCCCCGTCCTGGTGAAGCTGCTGCAAGGACAAGAGAAGCACGGGGTGATGATCTGCGAATCCCTTCAGTCGCTGGAGGCGATGCTCGAAGCGGTTTTGGGCTTAGGTCACAACCTGATCGTCCAGCAATACGTGCGCAAGGCGGGGCAGGACATCCGCGTCTTCGTGGTGGGCGGCAAAGCGATCGCGGCGGTGAGGCGTCGTGCACGAGTGGGTCGCTTCGCTCGGACGTTGATTCAAGGCGCCCGGCTGGAACGGCACGAGCTGACCGACGCTCAGCGCCGCGCGGCCATCGAGAGCGCCCGACTGGTGGGCCTGGAGGTCGCGGCGGTCGACCTGCTGGATGTGAAGGGGCAACCCAAGGTCTTTGAAGTGAACAGCTCTCCGGCGATCACGGAGATGGAAGCGACGACGGGCGTGGATCTGGCGGGGGCGATCATCGCGCGCGCCGAAGCCTTCCCGTCTCGGCCGCGCCGCACCAAAGCAGAGGCCGGTCGCGCGACCGGAT
>JBQTKE010000370.1:0-12789 GCA_052386435.1 Myxococcaceae bacterium | reverse complement strand
TCCTCCTGGCGCCACGGCGACACCGGCGGGCGCTGCTCCAGCCGGCGCGAGGGCACCCGGCGATGCTACTGGAAGAGCGGGAAGGGCTCCACCCAGTGCTGGCGCGGAATCTCCCGGCAGCGCGGGGCTGACCGGCGCGGCGCTGGGGGACTCAGGCACCGCTCCGGGCCTCACCAAACCGTTCCTCGCGGTGATGGGTGGGGCGCGAAGTGCGCCGCCGACCTGACGAACAACGTTCATACCCACTCCGGCCGTCGCACCTTCGGCGAAACCAATGCCCGCCTGCCGAGCGACTTCGCCCCCGTCAGCCGTGCTGCCAGCGAACACGGCGTTGGTACCCGCGCGAACAGCCGTGCCAGTCGCCGCGCCCGCTCCGATGACTGCGTAGGCAGGCGCGGCCGCGCCTGCGGTGACGACGACCGCCGCGGTGGTGAGGACGAATGCTCCCCCGTTGGTCGCCGTGTCTTTGACCTCATCCCGAGACGCCCGAACCGTGCCGAGGCTGTTCTCGGCGATCCCAACGCGCTGGGCGCCTGTGAGATCGTCCGGCGCGCTCTTGGCAGCCGCAAGATCCTCCTTCAGCAGATCTTCGTCGGTCTTGCTGTTCTCTCTGAACGTGCGCTGGAGGAAGTTGCTCGCGTCCTGACCAAAGCCTTGTTCAAGATCCAGGCGTTTCTGAATGCGGTCCACCTTCTCCTGCTTCGTCTTCGGCGCGCCGCGATCGAAGCTTTGCTCGACCAACTCCAACTGGTCGCGCCCGCCCAGATCACCTAGAAGTTCTTCACGCAGAAACTTTCGGCTGCTGTCTATCTCTTGCTGAGTTGGCGCACCCGTCCCAGCCACCAAGCCCCGAGCATCCTTCGCCTCACCGTACTTCCGAGTGTAGGCCACCGAAATACTGCTGAGCTCGTCAGGAGTCTTGTTCTCGAGCGCTTTCTTCAGCGCGTCCTCGTTCGTCCCGCCTCCATCAATTGCCAAGAAAATCTGGTCAGCGGCGAGGTTCGCTCGGTTCTCCGGCGTCTGAGCCTCTCTCGCGGTGAGCATCCCCTCGGTCGCTGCAACCTCGTCATTGTCCCAGGCTCGGATGTCCTCACGCAGATCTTTCCCAGTTTGGGTTTTGTACTCGCTCTGAATGACCTCAAGCTCGGTGTCGCTCTTGCCTTCCAGCACCTTGCGGACATCGGTCGCGTTGGCGCCGAAGGTCGCGTTCATTGCCTGGCGAATGGTGGCGGCATCCTCTCCGGCTTTATTCTGCTGGAGAATCGCGTTCGCGCGGGCGTACTCCGCGTCATCGAGCTGGCCGCGCAACAGGCCGTCCATCTCAAGATTCGCAAGCGCTGCCTTGCGCGCGTCGGGCGAAAGCGCGTTGAGGCGGCCGAACACCTTGTCGAGCTTGTTGACGCCTTCAGTGTCCCCGCGAATGCCGGCGAGCGCGCCGCCCGCCTCGATCTCCGCTGCCTGTTGAGGGTTCTGAGCCCCGGTCGCGTCAACAAGAGCCCGCATGTGAGCTTGGTCGTCCGGTTTGACGATCTCGACGAGGGCATCCTTTACGAAAAACTCGCGCGCGCGTGCCGCGCGGTCCTGCGGCGACGCGTTCTCCATTTGTTTTGCTTCATCGCCCCCGTACAGGTCGAAGTATGTGTTGACGACCTTGGTGCGGTCGGCGGTGCTTGCATGCTGCAGGCGGTCAAGGGCCCCCAAGGGGTCCCGCCGGATGCCAGCTAAATCGCGGTGAAGTCCCGCGGCGTCTGCTTCGGTCTGGTTGCTGGCGAGCAGCGCCTTCATTTGAACGGTGTCATCGCCACTGGTTTCATCGATGAGCACAGCGGAGAGGTCTTCACCGTGGCGCGCTTTGAACTGCGCAGCTATCGCGTCGATCTCTCCCTGGCTGCGGTGGCTGAGCGTCTCAACGACCTTCGCCTTGTCAGTCATCAGGCCGGTGGCACCGCCACGGGTCGCGGTAAAAATGGTGTCCGCCGCCACTGTCGCCTGTTCGGTGTTAAATCCGGCCGTCGGCGTTCCTGGAGCGGGAGCCGGTGGTGCGACACCAGCGCCATCGACCGCGCCCGGCATCTCACCGGGAGCCAACTGCTCGCCCGCGGGCGGAGGCGGCACCGCCGCGCTGACATAGTTCTGCGTCGGAGGAAGATAGGTGTTGCCCTTCTCCCCGTTGGTGGGAGTGCGTGCGTCGATCCAACCATTCGAGCGAATGCGCCCGGCATTCTCAGGCGCCTGACGAATGTCGTCGACGTACTGAGCAATCACCTGATTGTTCGGTTTATCCGGAGCCTGCGCAGCGGCAAAATCACGAGTGAGGCGCGCGCGCGCATGAGACCAGAGACTGGAGCCGGGCGTGTTTTCAACCGTCTCTCCAGCCGCGGGGTATGAAGGGAGCGGTTCCCCGGGAGTCATGGCGGGTTGAGGAGGGATGGCAGCGGGAACACCGGGGGCTTGCGCCGCGGTGGGCGCGGCGACCGGCTGGACACCGCCGGGCGCGCCTGGCGCCACCGCCGGTACCCCGCCACCAATTCCTGCAACGGGATTTCGGCCACCGCGCTCAGACAGCTTGTCCGGCGGCAGTCCTGCGATCCGTGCGCTCTCCGCCTGCCGAGCTGCCTCCGCCTGCAGGGCGGCCTCCGCTTGCCGCTGCGCTTCGGCCCGTCTTTGCGCCTCTGCCTGCTGTCGAGCGAGTTGCGCGGCTTCGGCGTTCGCAGCAGCCTGATTTACGGCCATGACAAGTCCCTCGCGACGGAGTCAAACTCAGTTTTCCAAATTATCGAAAGCTGAGAGAAAAGGTTGCGCACAAAGAAAGCGCGCCCAATCCATCTGAGGTTTCAGACACTTAGTTCGGTGCTCGTCCATGAACGAGTTGCGCAGCTCCCCGCATGGCGCAGGAGCTGTCAAATCACGGCACTGACCCAGATCTTCGCCCCAAATAGAGCGCGGGGACGACGCTTTACGCAGCATCGCGCAGGCCCATGGTCTTCGCTTCCAGCACGCGCGCGTAAAACGCTTCGTGGTTCGCGACCAGCTGCCTGAGTGAGAGTGATTGCTCGACGAACGCGCGCGCCTTTTCGCCCATGCGCGCAGCCTCGTCGGAGTCGTGTAGGAGCCGCGCGAAGGCTCGTGCCAGAGCATCAGGATCCTTGGGTTGAACGACCAGTCCGCGTGCACCGTCTTCAATCAAATCCGGATTGCCGCCTACATCGGTGACGACCATGGGCAACCGCGCCGCCATCCCTTCAATCACTGCGTTGGAGAGTCCCTCAGCCGTGGAGCAGAGCACACCGAAGCGAGCATGCGCGTAAATCGCGGGCACATCCGTGCGGTGCTTGAGGAAGTGAATCAAGTTCGCCACGCCCCGGGTCTTCGCTCGCGCCTCAACCTCCGCCCGACGCGGTCCATCTCCTACGAGAAACGCATGAAGGAGCTCTTTGCGATCCCGCAGTAGAGCGATCGCGTCGATCAGATCCTCCTGCCGTTTCACCGGGTGGTTCATGTTCGCGACGTGCAGGACCACCGGCGCTCCACCAACATCAGGCAGCGGCTCCGCCAACCCACCCGCTCTCCGTTCATCAAAGCGCTGCACATCGAGACCGTTGTGAATCACCGCAATCCGCGCGGACTCCACGGCTTCACTGCGCTCCAGCATTCGCCGAATCGCTTCCGCGTTGGCGATGATCCCATCCGCACTGCGCGTGAGCTGCGCGAGCACTGCTCGGCGTACCGCCCCGTGCCAGTGCGCGAGATCCAGCCGGCCCACCACGACCTTGCAGCCCGCGAGCTTCGCGGCCGGAACCGCGATCAGCGTGGAATAGAAGTCGTGCACGTGAACCAACTCCGCTTTCACGCTTCGGAACCAGTGCGCCGCGCGCGCGACCTGAAACGCGGAGTTGGGTCGCGTCAGAGATCCGTAAAGAGGAAACTCCTTGGGAATGATCCCCAGCTTCCACACCGATTCGAGCAGAGGCCCGCGCGCGTCCAACACCGCGAGCGATACGTCGTGCCGTGGCTGAAGACCACGGACCAATTCGACAACCTGACCTTCCGTGCCCCCCAAGTGAAAACTCTTGGTGAACTGAACCAGCCTCAGACGTCGCTCGGTCACGACACCATCTCCCACGCATCGTCGGGCATCACCGTCGCGTGGCGCGGTCCACGCACGCGAACTGGCACAGGCGCCTTCGCCATCCGAGCCGCCGCGCCAGCCAATCCGAAGAGCACATAGAAGTGGGCGGACAACAGGTAGCCGGAGAACAGATCACAGATCAGATATCCAACGACGGAGGCAGAGATCGCTCTTCCCAACCAACCCACCGCCGGGCTGCTGCTCGCCTCGAACGCACCACCCGCGGCGCCGCCTACGAAGAGCAGAAAGAAGAACATGCCAATCCAGCCCAGTTCGCCAATCACATCGAGGAAGACATTGTGCGCCACGTACGCTCGCTTGGCTTCCGGCGGCGCGTAGAGCGGCCACGCGTACTTGAACGCGCCCGCTCCAACGCCGAGCAACGGTTTGTCGATGCTGATCCGCGACGCGACATTCCACGCGTGCACGCGCCCCATCGCGGAGGCATCCGCCTTGAAGTCCTTCACCGTCTCATTGCGCTGCCAAAAGCTGCTCGGCGCGAAGACCACCAACCCTACACCGAGCAGACACGCGCAGACGAACGCCTGCATTCGCCGCTTCTCGCGGAAGGCCCAGACCGCCATCGCGCACGCCAGACCGATGAAGCCGCCACGCGAGTGCGAGAAGACAATCGCGACCAGCGCGAGCAGCGCGGAGGTCGCGCAGAGCAACCGCACCAACACGCCCGAGTCACGTCGGACCAAAAACGCGATCGCCAAGGGAACGATGATGGCCAGGTCCATCGCCATGTGGTTCGGGTCGGCGTAGACGCCGATCCAGCGCGCTCGGAAGCCTTCAGAGAGGTTGATGCCGGCCTTGTAGTACTGGATGACGCCCACGGAAGTGACGATGGATGCGATCACCAACGTGCCAGCGAGAATCGCCAATCTGCGCGGAGTGGTCACCACGTTCACGATGGTCAGGTAGATCGCGGTGAGCTTGAGCAGATCCAACGCCATCCCGCGCGACACCATCGGCTCCACCGACCAACTGATAGACCCGAAGGCCAGCGCGGTCAGCATGATCAGCCCAAAGCCACGCACGCCATCGAGAGAGAGGGGCTCCATCTTGCCAATGCGGCGGATGAACATGAGCCCGGCGGCAAGACCTGAGCTGACCAGCGCCAGGCGGAGGCTGGACGCGCCCGGAATCCACTCGCCCGGAATCGCGTACATGACCGCGGCAAATGTCGCCAATGCCACGAATGAGAAGACATCCTTCGCGCGTGGCGCGGAGGCGTTCGGTGCTGCGGCGACCCTGTATCCCTCGACCGTGCGCATGGCTGTGCGCTCCAGTTAGCAGTGGGTGTGCCACAGCGCGCTGTTCTGGTTTCGCGCGTTTGGCTGCTTACTCGCTCGATCCAGCGGAAAGGCTTACAGCCTAGGAGAGGTCGTTCATGGGAAGGATTGTCGAGGCCATGGCGGCATCCACCGTTCCAGAGGTCGCGAACGCGGGCCCCAGCCCGGCCACCAGCTCACGGAAGACTCTATCCACCATGTGACGAAGCTCGGCGTGATGGAGATCGTCAGACCCGCCCTCCAGCGTCTGGAGCGCGCGATCCACGGCAGAGGCGCGAAGCTGCGGTCCCGGCTCGACCAACTCCTTCATGAGCGGGACGAGATTCCCAGCGGCGAGCGGGCCCACGCGAGGATTTCCCTCGATCAGCGCGTTCGCGGCAACCGCCGTGAACAGCCGCTGCGGAGAGAGCGCCTCCAGTGTGAACGCGGCCAACCTCTTCTCCGCCTCCGCTTTGGATCCGCCCAGCAGCGCACCCAAGATCGCCACCTGCCGCGTCGCCTGTTCGATGATCTTCGAGGACTCATCGAGCTCGCGGCGATCTCGGAACGGCATGGGCTCCGCGCCTTCTACTTTCAAAGCGCGCAGCGGTCGCTTCCGCCGCAACGAGGTCAGCGCAGCCGCCTCATCACGCAAGGTCAGCCACGTCTCACCCAGACGAGAGAACGGCTCCTTCGCCAGACGATCCACTTTGAACTTCAACTGCAGCGTCAACGAGAAGCCGATCTGGAAGATCTTCTTCAGCGGCTCATCACGGACCAGATCCGAAGCGCGCGTGGGGTCAGCGCCGGTCAGGTGTTGAAGGCCTAGGTTCAAATAGTCGCGCGTCATCTCCGCGATGCGCCGCGTGGCCGCGAGCTCACCGGGCTCGGCCGCCTCCGCAACCAAAGTGGAATTCACCAGGTAGCGCAGCTCTTCGGCGAAACCATCCTGCTCGGCGGGCACAAGACCCGAGAGCGCAGCGTCGAGGAAATCCACGCGCTCCGTGCCTTTGACCAGACCTTCCTGCTTGGTGACAGGGGCCTGACCCGGGTCTACGTAGGTAAAGAGCTGCAGCGCCTGCTCCAGCCGCGGGAAGCCCAGATCTTCCATGCGCGCCGCCCGGAACTGGTAGGCCGTCTCTTCCAGCTCGCTGGTGATCTCCCAGCGGATCGCCTCAATGAGCCGACCCGCCTGAAACGGATCCTGCGCGATCAGGTCGTTCACCAGTTGGCGCATCGCCGCGAGCTCCGCGCCGTCGACCGTGAACTCGACCAGGTACTTCCCTTCCGGCGTCTCCAGCGTGTCCCCTTCTGGATTCGCGTCCGGGTTCTCTTCCTTGTCGTGGATGACCGTGAAGGAGCGAAGAAGGTACTCGAGCAGCTCCATGTCGATCTTCCCGAGCTTCCCGAGGAAGTCTTCCGGCTCATCACCGCGCGCGGCGCGCAGCCAGGTCAGAATCTGGTGCGGATCGATCCGGTCGCGCTTCCACGCCGCCAGATCCACGAAGGTGCGGAACTGCTCCGGAGACGCCAGCTGCACAATCTCCGTTGCGTCGACGAGACCGACATCGAGGATCGCGTTGTAGAGCTGATCCGCGGGAACAGAGCGCACCGCGAGCTTCGCGTCGGTCTGATCGATGAGGGTGTTGAGCTGCTGCTTCGAAGGCAGCCGCGCGAGCTGGCGGTGAAGGTCCAAATGCTGGTTCGTCACGGTCTTGGTCGACACGGGCGCGTCCCTAGCACGCCTCACGCCGTCACTGAAAGCAGGGCCTCCCAGACCTCGTCCACGCCGATCTTGTCGGTCGAGGAGAACGGCACCACCACCTCCAACGGAACCTCGAGATCGCGAGCGATCTTCTGCACCTGCGGCTTCCGCCTGGCCTTGGTCAAACGGTCGATCTTGGTCGCAACCACGAGGATGCGGCGATCCTTCTCTTGCAGGTAGTCGATCATCTGCCGGTCTTCTTCAGACGGGCCAATCTCGCCGTCGACGATGCTGACCACCGCCTTGAGCAGCTTCCGCTCGCTCAGGTACGCGTCGATCATCGTCTTCCACTGCGCCCGTTCCGTCTTCGACGCTTTGGCGAAACCGTAACCGGGAAGGTCCGCCAGTCGCAGCGTGCGCTTCACCTTGTCCTGGCTGAGATCCACCTCGAAGAAGTTGAGCGTCTTGGTACGGCCTGGGGTGTTCGACACGCGCACCAACTTCCGGCGGGCGGCCAGCGTGTTGATCATGGACGACTTGCCCACGTTGCTGCGCCCCACGAAGGCCACCTCGGGCAGCTCGCCCTTGGGGTAACCCGCAGGATCAACCGCAGTGGCAACGAAACGAGCATCTAGGACTTGGATCACTTCTTGGGCTCTGCAAGCTTGCCTCCAGCTTGCGCTTGGCGTCGCGCCCGTTCCGCAGTCCAGTGATCGATCAGCTTGAGCTTCTCGACAAAGTCGAACGGGCGCAGCGACGGTGATGAAGCGTCGTGGCACGTTCGACACCCCTTTTCAGACGGATCCACTAACCCCACTAACCGCGCCAGCTCCGCGTCCTTCATGACGTAGTTGGTGGCGTAGTGGTGGCCCCCGCCGTGGCACGTCTCGCAGGTCACGTGCGCGACCGTCTGCTCCTGCATGTTGGGGGCGTGGCAGGAGATGCAGCGCGCGTCCTTCCTCTGCGGATCCGAAAGCGATTCAAGCGCACGCGCATGCTTGGACTGTTTGAAGGCGTTGTAGGCCTCCAGGTGACAGCCCTTGCAGGCCTCGGGGCCGATGAATTCGGCGCCGAACGCGATCGAACCAACCAGAAGAATTGGGAAAACCCAGAGGGTGCGCGGGCGCATGGACGGGTGCAGGAGTAACAGACCGTGGACCAGGGCGGCAAGAATTTGCCATCCGCGCGGCCTCATGGCCCGAAGGCCCTCGAGCGAGAATGCCGCGTTGCGCTGGCGTCGTGGTAAAACCCGCCCCAATGCGACAAGCCGGACGACTCTACCTTCTCGCCCTCTTTTGCGCTTCCGCGTACGCCAAGCCCTGGAACGGAATTGAACCCGGCACCGCTCTGAAAGCCGACGTGGTGAAGAAGTTCGGCACGCCTTCCCGGGTGGTCACCACCGACGGAAAAGAGGTCCTGGCGTACTTCGAAAAGCAGGCGATCAAAGGCACGACCCAGGCACAATTCCGAGTCGACCCCACCACGCATACGGTCGAACGGATCGACGTGTTTCCAGGCCCGGTGATCGACAAAGAGACCGTGGAGAATACCTACGGGGTGCTCTGCACGCCGAACCAAGCGGTCAACACGCCCTGCTACGTGAAAAAGCTCACCGACGACTTCCGCACCTACCTGCTCTATTCGAAGCAAGGCGTGGCGATCTTCCTGAACGAGGACGGAAAGACGGTCCACTCCTTCATCTTCCAGACTCAGAAGTCGGCGGCGAAAGAGCTGGCAAAGTAGTGAAAGTGATCGGCCTGACCGGAGGCATTGCCTCGGGCAAGTCGACCGTCTCCTCCCTGTTCAAAGAGCTGGGCGCGCCGGTGATCGACGCGGATGAGCTGGCACGTGACGTAGTGGCGCCGGGGACGCCAGGCCTGGCCGAGGTGGCAAAGCGTTTTCCAGAGGTGGTCGTGAATGGCGTGTTGGATCGCGCCGCGCTGGGTGTCCGCGTCTTTGCCAATCCCGACGAGCGCAACGTCCTCAACGGTCTGCTCCACCCGCGGATCCAAGAGCGCTACCGCGAGAAGGTTCAAGCACTGGAGGCGCAGGGCCGACCGGTCGTGATCTATGATGCCGCCCTGCTGTTCGAGAATCAGCTCGAGGAACGACTGGACGGCGTGATCTTGGTCTCTGTTCCTCGCCCGGTGCAGAGGGAGCGGCTGAGGGCGCGCAGTGGCCTGGACGAGGCGCAAGCCGACGCGCGCATCTCTGCGCAGATGCCCATTGAAGAAAAAGCCAAGCGTGCGACGTGGGTCATCGACAACTCCCGCGACCTCGTTTTTACGCGCGAACAGGTCGAACGCCTGTGGAAGCTGTTGTAAGGGGACCAACGTGAGTACGTACTTCGTCACAGGATTTCCGGGCTTCATCGGTCGGCGCTTGGTCGAGAAGATCGCGCAGGCCAACCCCAAGTCGCGCGTCTACGCGTTGGTTCAGCCAAAGTTCTTCAAGGACGCGCAGCAGCTCGCGGAGAAGATCGGCCCTAACGTGGAGCTGCTCTCGGGAGACATCGTCGATCTCCACCTAGGTCTGTCCGGCGAGGAGTACCAGACGCTCTGCGAGAAGGTGACGGACATCTTCCACCTCGCGGCCATCTCTTATCTCGGAGTTCCGAAGGAGACCGCGCAGCGCGTGAACGTGGACGGCACGCGCAACGTGCTTGAGCTGGGGAAAGACTGCCATAAGCTGAACCGGCTGAACCACTTCTCCACCTGCTACGTCTCCGGCGATCGCGTAGGCGTGATCGCGGAGGACGAGCTGAATGTCGGGCAGTCGTTCCGCAACGCGTACGAGGAGACGAAGTATCAGGCGGAGAGACTGCTGCAACGTGCGAGCGCGTCTTTGGACATCACGATCTACCGGCCGTCCACCGTGGTGGGCGATTCGAAGACTGGCGAGATCGATCGCTTCGAAGGGCCGTACTACCTGGGCATCCTGCTGGTGACGTCACCTTTGGTGATGCCGCTGCCTCTGCCGGGTAATGGCGTGGCACCTCTGAACGTCGTCCCCGTTGACTTCGTCGTAGACGCGGTCTGGACGATTTCTCGAGACCAGCGCGCCGTGGGCAAGACTTTTCATTTGGTCGACGCGAACCCCATGTCCGCGCGACGCGTTTACGAGCTCATCGCGGAGAAGGCGAACAAGAAGCTGCCCAAGTTCAACATCTCCGCGAAGGCGGCCGACGTGATTTTGCGCGTGCCGTTCCTGGAGAAACTCGCGCGGCCTCAGCGCGCGGCGATCAGCTACGTGAACCACCTGGCGCTCTACAACTGCCACAACACGCTGGAGCTGCTCGACGGTACCGGCATTCGCTGCCCGCCGCTGAACACGTACTTGGACAAGTTGGTCGCGTACGTGCGTGAGTACTACCGGAAGAGACGTGAAGAAGATCCCGCGGACGTGGACGATCCCTTGGATCGCCCGCTCGGCGGCGAACCCTCCTGAACGAGAGCCCGTGGGACCTGGATGGCAGTTATTCGCCAGGGGTAAAATCGGGCGTGTTCCTCAGCTCGCCCGTCAGATACGCGGTCTCAATGCCGTGAACGTCGTCGACGTAGCCGTTTCCGTCGTCGTCCTCGCTATCCCCGCGTCTGTAGCAGGCCGGAAGGATCCTGGTTTCGTCGTGAACGAGCGGGAATGACCGTCATTTCCCGCTCATTGTCATGAAAGGGAGGGGCGAAGTTTCTTCAGAGTCCAGTCGCTCGTATGATGTCGCCCATGCTGGACGTCGAACAACTTACTCCAAGCAGGATCCGCCCACTCCGTCGCGGAGAATACGACCGGCTAGTCGTCTCGGGCGCCTTCAAGAACGAGAAGCTGGAGCTCCTTTATGGTCGGTTGGTTCAAGTGAGCCCACAAGGCGCCGCGCATGCGGCAGCTATCCAGAGACTGAACCTCCTCTTCGTTCGCTTGTTTGGAGAACGAGCCACCATCCGCGTTCAAGCTCCTTTGGGGGTGACCGAATATTCGGAGCCGGAGCCCGATCTGGCGCTCGTCCCGCCGGGTGAATACGAAGACGCGCACCCCTCAACCGCATGGCTCGTCGTCGAAGTTGCTGAGTCATCGATCCGGGACGACCGGCTGATCAAAGGCGCTCTGTATGCTGAAACCAATGTCTTGGAGTACTGGCTCGTCAATCTCGTCGAAGGGGTCATCGAGGTTCACCGGAACATCCGGGGCGCCGCCTTCTCCAACGTGACGAGACACGGACGAGGCGAATCCATTGCGCCCGTTCAATTTCCGGACATCACGATTGCGGTTTCTGAGGTGCTACCGCGCGCCCGCTGAAGATCGCTGTCACGTCAAGGTAATTGAGCTGGCGGCGTTTCCTTCGAGCACCTGAGTGCCCAAGGGTGGACCGTCCTGTTCGGGGCTTACCGCTTGATTACTCCTTCGTCCACGAGCTGCGCGAGGATCCGTGCAGTATCCACCCGAGACATTCCTGAGACGGCGAACAGATCCTCGAAGGAGACAGTCCCGTCGATCTGCGCCAGCACAAACCCGGCGCGGTGATCCAGGTTCAACCAGATGATCTCGTCCTCTTTCAGAGCGACCCGCGGACGCGCGCCCAGATCGCCCAGCTTCGATTCGAACATCGCCTGAAGCACGCGCTCACTGTGCTCCCGCATCTCCTTCACGCCTGGATCATCCGGGGCAAGCTCTTGGGCTTTGACTATCAATCCGACGGCACCGCTGTGATCGTCGAGATCGAGCAGATCCTTCGCGCGGCGCAGCAGCAACCGTACTTCTTCTCGCACCGACTTCGTTGGGGGCGGTGCTTCAACGACGACGCTGGGCGGAAGCGAATCTTCCTCGACCAGCATGTCCATCGCGCCGCCGATTCCGGGACCGACCGTCGGCACTTCCTTCCCCGGATTGGACTTGGAATCCCAAGCCGTCTTTGCGTCGGAGAGGACGGGAGCGACTGGCGCAGCGGTGAGCAGCGGTGCACCCGGCTGCGGCGGCGGCGCGGGCCCGCGACCAGGCTGACCAGGCAACGTCGGCGCATCCGTGGGATCGTCCTGGGGTTTCGCCGCCTTGTCCCAATAGCCGGGGTAGCCAAAGTCCCCGACGCGGGTGCTCTCCGTGCGCTCCTGCCGCATGAAGGGATTCGCGCGCTCTTTCTTGGGCTCCGTCGGAGGCGGGACGGGAGAGCCCGTGAACGCGGCCTGCGACAGCTGCTTCGCGCGCAGGTTCGTCGGGTCCAACTTCAGAGCCTGTTCGAACAGCCGCCGGGCACCCTCGTGGTCCCCGCTCAGACGCAGCCAGAGCCCAGCTTCAACGAGCTGGTTGGCGCGCTGCGTGCTCATTTGAGTGCCCCGCGGTCAATCACGCCCTGAAACACGTTGGTGAGTCGCATCACCTCATCAAGCGCGCTCGCCACGGGTGAGACCTGCGTCTGCTCCAGCGCGGACTTGGCCTGTGCAATCGCCTTTTCCGCGCGCTTGATCGCATCGACGCCGAACTCGGTGCTGCCGGTGAGCTGGCGAACTTTCGGCAACTGTTCATTGAGCGTGCTCAGCGTCCCCAGCAGCTCGTTGCGCTTGACGGAGTACTCCTCGGTGACCTTCGCCTCGATCAGGTAGTCCGCCTGCTCTTCCATTATCTTCTTGAGCTCGTCCTCGGTGAGGCCGCCGGACGCGGTGACGGTGATCGACTGACGCTGTCCGGTCTCC
>JBQTKE010000369.1:0-5647 GCA_052386435.1 Myxococcaceae bacterium | reverse complement strand
GAGCTCCGCGGGGATGAGCTCGCGCGCGTACGCCCGAATGCGCGCGGCGTCGATCGACAGGTACGCGGCGACCATCAAGATGAAAAAGGACATGAACGCGCCGGCGAGGAGGCCAGCGACCACGTTGCGCGAGAAGCCGATGATCCCCGCCACGTTGTCGCGAACGACCGCGGTCGCGTGATCCACCACGTCGTGCAACGCCTGCGCGAGATCCAGCGTGAGCCCGCCCGCGTCCGCGGTGCGTGGCGTGAGCTCCAGGGGAAGCCCGCGCGCCGCGAGCCACATCTCCGCTTCCGACACCAGCTGGGCAATGCGCTCGTGCGTGAGTCCGTTGAGAGATTCGATCACGCCTTTAATGATCCGCGCGAGCTCTCGATAGAGCTGGGGAACGAGTCCGAGCACTGCCAGGTACAGCAGAAGGAAGAACGCCGCGTAGATGATCAGGATCGCCGCCCAGCGGGGCAGGGGACGTCTGGCGATTCGAATCTGCGTTAGTTTATTGACCAGCGGCGCGACCAAGTAGGCGATCAGCGCGGCGCCGGCGAAGAACACGACGACCGACCGGAACGCCAGCAGCACCGTGATGACGAAGGTCCACAGCGCCGCGAGGATGGCCCAGCGCCTGCGACGACTGACACCGGAGGGAGTGGCTTCGCTGACGCTCATCGAGGCCGGCCTTAGCCCACGCGTTGACCCTCCGTAAAGCGTCTTGGTACCAGCCGCGATTCCTTCTTCGCCTGAGAAAACGTGACCCTGTTGCGTGGGTTGTTCGCGCCAAGGTCAGCACGCTCGATTAACATGCCGTGAATGGATCCCTCCGAATGGTTCACGCTGTTCCGAGCGACGCACGAGAAGTTCAAGAAGAACGAGCTCGATAAGGACGACACCGGCCGCTACATCGCGATGCGCGAAGAGCTGGCGCGATCCTTGGTCGCCGCGCAGGGGCTCACGGTTCCCGACGGCACGCCGGCGCGCCGCTTCTTCCGAGTGGCTCAGGCCTGGTCGCTGGAGATCGACCATGTCCACCGCACGCTCACGCGCGACGTCGCTCGCGCGGGGTTCTCCGCGGTGGTGCCCGCGGGGTTCAAGGAAGGCCAGGTCGTCTCCTTCAAGCTGTCGATGACGCGCGGACAGGATCCCATCTCCGGCTCGGCGAAGATCGTAGCGGCGCCGAGAGCAGGCTCGGCGTTGCGCGCGTCCTTCAGCATAGAGACGTTGGCGGAGACCGAAGGCGATCGGCTGGAGACGTCGCTCTTCGACGCGGTGCTGACGCGCCTCAAGTAGAGGTTCGGAGACGTCGCCCTTCGACGAGGTTCTAGCGCGCTTCAAGCAGTCGTTCGGTCTTCTCCAGACACACCAGCATCCGCTCGCGCTTCACGCGACCCTGCGTGGCTTCGCCCAGCGCGAGCAGTTGCTCCACCAGCCAGCGGCTGAGGAAGAGCAGTGGGCGCTTGTCCTCGTCCACCAGTCCACGCTCTTGATAGCGCCGGTTACGCCAATAGTCGTCCACTGCTTCGACTTCGCGCCGCAGCTCCCAACGGGCGAGCCGAAACGCTTCCTGAAAGTGCACGCGCGACGGGCGCTGGCCGGCCATCACCACGTCCTTGAAGTCGCCGATCTCCTCCAGCGGCGGCGGCCACTGCAAAAGCTCCTGCGCGAAGAGCTTGGCCACCTCCTCCAAGAGGTGATCCGCAAGGGGAACCGGCCTGCTCTCCAGGATCTTCTCCCAGCGGTTCATCGCAGGGGATACAGCTCGACGTTCGCGTTGCGTGACAGGGGCACCGCGTCACCGTATCCGATGGCGAGCTCGCGCCGAATCACTTCGTACACGGAGCGCTTCAACGTGAACTCGCGGTGGGTCACGTTGGGCACTTCGATGTTGAAGAGGTTCTCCTGTCCGGTGTCCTCGAGGATGCAGGTGGGGAAGGGGCTGGCGTGATCCGCCTTCGAATAGACGGACACGAAGCGCGTGCTTCGCGGGAACGCTCCCATCTTCAGCCGGCGAATGAATGGCGACATGGGGGTCATCTGCCACACGCTCTTGGCCACCGCCCCCACGGTGACGCAGCCCAGGTATGCCGTGGGCGTTCCGTTGTGCGGCGTCGCGAGCGTGATCAGGTTCCTCACCCGCTGATCTCCGCCCAAGCGCTTCACGTAATAGCGGCCAATCAATCCGCCCTTGGAGTGGCCAATGATCGACAGGGGTCCGAGATCGTAGCGCGCGTACAGGCGCTCAACTTTCTCGCGGACCTTCTCCGCGGACTCGTCGATGCCTCGCGTGTTGAACGAGTCGAACAGCCCGCCCAGATTGATCGACCAGACGCAGTAGCCGTCGCGGCGCAGTCTTCGCTCCAGCACTTCGAACACGCGGCGCGTGGCGAAAAACCCGTAGAGCATCAAGACCGGGCGTGGGCACTTGGTGAAATCGGTTCGGCGCACGATCTCATTCCCGCGCCGATCGAAGTCGAAGTAGCCCTTCAGCTCCGACACTTGCCGCTTCACTTTTCGGTACTGCAAGACAAAGGGGTTCATCGAAGGACGCCTTTGCAGAGCTGCGGCAGAGCTGCGGCAGACCTGCGGGCCATGATAGGTGCCGCTCCTTCGGCGCCGCAAAAGCGCGGGCCGCCTGCGCACACTGTCAGGTGAAGTGGCGCAGGAAGTTCTGGAGCAGCTTGGGACCGAACGGGGAGGGTCGCACGCCCTGGTGCAGCGTCCGAGCCCCTTCACCAGGCCGGGCTGCGCCGCGCCGGACCACCTCCGCATCCAGACGCTGTGCGCGCGTGCGAATCAGCTCGGACATCGCACCCGTTGAGAGCTCCGGGTGGAACTGGACGCTGCGGGTCAGTCGACCGAACGCCGCCGCCTGCAGTTGCGTGTTCGCGTTGGAAGCGAGCACGGTGACCCCGGTGGGAACGCGCTCGACAATGTCCTCATGGGTTGCCTGGGCGTTGAACACCCGCGTCATCCCTTCGAAAAGAGGGTCTCGCGCGCCCGCGTCGGTCAACGTCACCTCCACCGTTCCGGTCTCGCGGCCGCGCGGGTTGCGAATGGTGCGCACACCGTGGAGATGACCGAGGAGCTGATGACCGAAGCAGACCCCCAGCACCGGTACGCCTCGCGCGGCGCTCTCGACGAGGAGCTCACCGGCGCGCAGCATCCACGCGGAAGGCTCGGTCAGTGAAAGCGAGGAGCCGGTCATCACCACGGCGTCGTAACCCACGGCGGTTTTCGGCAGAGGCGCGCGTTCGTTCAACCGGAGGACGTGCAGGCGCACTCCGGCGCCGAATGCCACTGCGAACCAACGGTCATAGTCGCCCGCGGTGAGCTGCAGCTCCGGCGCGACGGTGCCGGTCTTGAGCACGAGGAGGTTCTTCGGCATTGCCGCACCTTGCAGGGGTGCCTAGAGTCGCACCTGCTTTCTGGCGCGTAAAGGAGCACCCATGGCGCAGGGCAGGAAGACCCTCTCGCGAAACCCGTTGAGCAAGGTCGCGGCGAAGGGGCGCGGCGAACTTGCTGTATCCAAGAAAGTCGACCGCGAAAGCGCTGGAGCGGACGAGCTCAAAAACTGGTTCGCGGAGAAGAACCTCACCAAAGCGAAGGTCGGCGGTGTCGACATCGACGGTGTGTTCCGCGGCAAGTACATCTCGTCAGAGAAGCTGTTCTCCGCGGCGAAGGGCGGGCTTGGGTTCTGCGACGTGGTCTTCGGCTGGGACCTGGGCGATCAGCTTTACGACAACGCGCAGGTCACTGGCTGGCACACCGGCTACCCGGATGCGTCCGCGCGGATTGACATCTCCTCGGGGCGCGTCATCCCGTGGGAGCCGGACACCGCCGCGTTCTTGCTCGACTTCGTGAATAAAGATGGCACGCCGTACGAGGCCTCGCCGCGGCAGCTGCTGCAGAAGATTGGCCGGCGCGCTCGGGAGATGGGGTTCCTGCCGCGCTTCGGATCTGAATACGAATACTTCATCTTCCGAGAGACGCCGCAGTCGCTGCGGGAGAAATCGTTCAGCAACCTGGCGCCGCTCACGCCGGGCATGTTCGGGTACTCGTGGATTCGCACCAGCGCCAATGCCGCGCTCGTTCACGCGATCGTCGATGCGTGCAACGGTTTCGGGATCGACGTGGAAGGGATGCACACCGAGACCGGCCCGGGCGTTTACGAGACGGCGATTCGATACGACGACTTGGAGAAGGCGGCGGACAAAGGCGCGCTCTTCAAAACGGTGGTGAAGGAGATTTGTGCTCGGCACGGCGTTACCGCGTGCTTCATGGCGAAGCCGAACGCGCAGCTGCCCGGCTGTTCGGGCCATGTGCATGAATCGCTCTGGAATCTGAAGGGCGACACGAACCTTTTCTACGACGCAGCTGGGCAGCACAACATGAGCGAGACGCTGCGTCACTACTTGGGCGGGCAGATTGCGCTGATGCCGGAGCTCACCGCGATCTATTGGCCCACCATCAACAGCTACAAGCGCAGCGTGGAGAACACGTGGGCGCCGACGACGGCGACGTGGGGCGTGGAGAACCGCACCTGTGCGATCCGATTGATCGGCGACAGCCCGAAGTCACAGCGGTTGGAGTATCGCCAGCTGGGCGCGGACATGAACGCGTACTTGGGGATGGCCGCGTCGCTCGCGGCGGGGCTGTGGGGAATCGAGAACGAGGTGGAGCCGCCGGAACCGTGCGCGGGCAATGGCTACGAAGCTCAGGCCAAGCCGTTGCCGCGCAACCTGCGCGACGCCAATGCGCTGCTGGCGTCTAGTGCTCGCGCGAAGGAAATTCTCGGCGAAGGTTTCGTCGACCACTACGTGCGCACGCGCGACTGGGAAGTGCGTCAGTACGAGCGCGCGGTGACCAATTGGGAGCTTGAGCGGTACTTGGAGCTCATCTGACGGTCTGCAAGGAGAACCCATGAAGCCCTTCGACATGCCCGCTGAAGCGCGCATCACCGAGATGTCGTGGCCCACCAAGATTGTGCTCGGTGCGGGAGCGCTGGCGCGGCTGCCTGCTCAGGTGGAGCGGCTGAAGCTGAAGAAGCCGCTGGTCGTCACCGACGCCGGCGTGGTGAAGGCGGGACTGGCCGCCAAGCTCTACGAGGTGCTCAAGGCTGCGAACGTCTCGTTCGAAGTGTTCGATCGCGTGGAGCCCAACCCCACGGAGAAGGACGCGTTTGACGGGTTGGGGGCGTACCAGAAGGCCAAGGCGGACGGCATCATCGCGATTGGCGGTGGAAGCCCGCTCGACGCCGCGAAGCTGATTCAGCTGCTCACCACGCACGAGCCTCCGCTCTCCCGCTATGACGACGCCGCCGGTGGTGACCGCTTCGTCCAGGACAACCTGCCGCCGCTGATCGCCATCCCCACGACGGCCGGTACGGGATCCGAGGTCAGCCGCTCCGGCGTGGCCACGCTCAAGGACACCGGACGCAAGACGGTCATCTTCAGCCCGTACCTCATGCCGCGCGCGGCGATCTGCGATCCCGTGCTCACCGTCGGTTTGCCTCCTGGCCCCACCGCGGCGACAGGGATGGATGCGTTCACCCACTGCATTGAGGCGTACATCGCCAACGGCTTTCACCCCCTGGCGGATGCGGTGGCGATCGACGGCATTCAGCGTGTGGCGCGCTCTCTCCCTGTCGCCTGCA
>JBQTKE010000368.1:0-2069 GCA_052386435.1 Myxococcaceae bacterium | reverse complement strand
GACTCTCGCCGCGCCGAATCGCGCCCAGCTCACGCAGCAGCGCTCCGAAGAGGAAATCCTTCTGCGTGGGATCCGTGTCGTCGTGCTCCCCTTCCGCCCCTTCGCTCTCGAAGGCCGCGTAGTGCTCAGTGAGCAGAGAGTGGACGACCTCGTAGTCTTCCTTAGTGTTTGAGATGAGCGGAACGGTCTCGTCGATCGGGCTGGGCAGCACCCACCCCAAGAGCGTCGCGTTCTCGCCGATCAAACGAGGCGCGAACCCACGAGGCAACGGCAGCTCCGCCTTCGCACTGCGCAGACGCTGCGCACGTTCGGCGCGACGGCGTGCGCCTTCGTCACTCGAGTCCGGGAAGATGAGCCCCAGCGGCAAGTGCTCCAGGTTCACGCCACCTTCCGTGACCTGGTTGTTTTCGCGCAGCGGCCCCAAGGCCAGCTCCAGAACCTCCGCGTTCACCACGATGCGCGGAGCAGTGAGTCCGCCGCCGTAGCAGACAATGCCTTCCACGTTTCCGGGCAAGCACAGACACCGCTTTACGAAGTCGACGCTGAGATCCAGACCGGTGCGGCGCACATAACCCAGCAAGTAGCGCTGCGTCGCCAAGTGCCAGGCATTTCGAGTTGAGGCCTCACCGATGATGATCTGGTCGTCGAGATAAGCGGAGAGGTTGTCGACGAGCGACAGCAGCCAAAACACGGAGAGCAGCCCCATCAGCGGCACCACGAACAGCCACGTCGTGCGGAAGCTGAGCCGCACCTCTTCGCAATAGAAGAGTACCGAGTAGAGCAGCGGCGCATAGAGCAGCGCCAAGCCGAACACCCGGCTCAACATCACTCGAATCCACGCGGAAAGCAGCGGCGCCAGCGTCTCGTGACGAACGCGGCCGATTCCATTGAGCGCGGGGATGACCACGCCAAGGTGGAGCAGCGCGAAGACGCCCCAGAGCACGCCGCCCAATAGATACGTGAGCACTCGCGCGTACGGCCCTTCGGTAAGCGTGAAGGTGGTGACCGGGAAGAGCGACGCGACCACCAAGGTCCCGGCGAGAATGAACGTCGCCACCCAAGAGCGCGGTCTCACCCGCCGTCGGAGAATGGAGCGCCCGAGCAGACTGATCGCGGCGACCACCGGCGAGACGACGAACGCAGCGAGGCCCAGGAGCAGAATAGGAACGAGGAAGCTGGGCCCTTCCTGCTCTGCGGGGACCGGGATCGCCGGAGCGGGCGGAGCGACGACAACAGCCTCCCCTGCATCAGGCGCCTCGGCGCGCTTCTTCTTTCCGCGGCGAAGAGGCGTCGGCTGAACCGCGACGGGCAAAGCGGTTCCCGCATCACCCCGCTCGACGGAAGAAAGCGGCTTCTGATCCAGCAGACCACCGCTCCGAATGATGGGCCGGACAATGTCGCCGACTTGGTGATCCAAGCGCGCGCTGCTCATCCCCTTCGACAGACCAATGGAGCCTGAGAACGCGATCGCCTGCGTCCAGGTCTCTAGCACCTCGAACTTCAGCCTCCGCTCGCGCAACGTGCCCAGCACGACCACGTCCACCCCGGCGCTGACATACGCATCAAGCAGACAGTCCAACTCACGCTGCGGGCACCTACCGGGCGAGAGCGGATCCGCCACCTCCACCCGACCGAAGCGGGCGAGCTCGCGCAGCACCCGTTGCTCCAGCGCTTCCGCCAGCCAAGCCGGTTGATCGTCCACGGCGACGAAGTCCACCACCACCTGGTCCCGGGACGCACTCTCAGCCGAAGGATCCGGCGCCGCCGTCGCAGCAGAAGCGACCAGCAGGCCGACAAACGCCGTCACGCGGAGAACAGCGAGGAATCCGGGCCGCAAGCGCGCGGACTCTAGCCCGAGATCGAAAATGGGGACAGGCTACTTTTCCTGGGGGCGGTCACTCGGAGAACCCTGCGAAAAGGAGCCTCTCCTTATTTTCGTGAGGTGTTCGTCAATGCCCCGGTTGGCCAGGGCGTCGGCGCGCTCATTGCCCTCATTGCCAGCGTGCCCTTTGACCCAGCACCACTCGATGTCGTGAGGAGCGTGCAGAGCGTCCAGCGCCTGCCAGAGG
>JBQTKE010000367.1:0-13672 GCA_052386435.1 Myxococcaceae bacterium | reverse complement strand
TGGAGGCGGTGGCGCGATCGGTTCGCAACAATGGTCGAGAGGAGGCCGTGTGATTCCGTTGGTCGATCTGAAGGCGCAGCACCGTCAAGTGGCGAATGAGGTCGTGCAAGGCATCTCCGGCGTGATGGAGGGCGCGGGCTTCATCCTGGGCAAAGAGGTCGCCGAGTTCGAAAAGGCGTTCGCCGGTTTCGTCGGGGTGAAGCACTGCATCGGCGTGGCGAATGGAACGGACGCGCTGGAGCTGGTGCTGCGCGCGGCGAACATTGGTGCGGGGCACGAGGTCATTCTTCCGGCCAACACGTTCATCGCGACTGCCCTCGCGGTGGCACGCGCAGGCGCGACGCCGGTGCTCGTAGACGTCGATCCGGTCTTCCACCTGATGGATCCCGGCGACGTCGAAGCCCGGATCACCTCGCGCACCCGCGCGATCATGCCGGTTCATCTCTACGGTCAGATCGCGCCCATGGCCGCGCTGAAGACCCTCGCGGACAAACACCAGCTGCTCGTGCTGGAGGACGCGGCGCAGGCACAGGGCGCGAAACAGCACGGCGTGTCGGCGGGACGCTTCGGGCTCGCCGCGGGTACCAGCTTTTACCCGGGTAAGAACCTGGGGGCGTACGGTGACGCGGGGGGCGTGATCACCGACTCCGACGAGATGGCTTCGCGCATTCGGGCACTGCGCAACTACGGCAGCGAGGTGAAGTACCACCACCCGGAGGTCGGCTTTAACTCGCGCCTCGACACGCTGCAGGCGGTGGTTCTGCTTGCGAAGTTGAAGCGGCTGGATGCCTGGAACGCGCAGCGACGCGAGGCGGCCACTCGGTACGACGCGCTGCTGAAGGACGTGAGGGACGTCGTTCGACCGGCGACGCTCGAGGGCAACGAGCACATCTGGCACCTCTATGTGGTGCGCGTGCCTGGCCGAGACGCGGTGCTCAAGTCGCTCAATGAGGCGGGGGTGGGCGCGGGCGTTCATTACCCGGTGCCGGTGCATCTGCAGGGGGCGTTTAAGTCGCTGGGTCACGCGCGCGGAGACTTCCCGGTCACCGAGCGGGCAGCGCAAGAGATTCTCTCGCTCCCCATGTACGGAGAGATCACGGCGCCTCAGCAAGAGCAGGTGGTGGCCGCGTTGAAGAAGGCGCTGGCACGGTAAGCATGGACCCCTCCGTCTTCATTCACCCCAAGGCGCTGTGTGAAGCCGAAGCACTGGGGGCGCGGACGCGCGTCTGGGCTTTCGCGCACGTGATGAAGGGCGCCACCGTGGGCGAGGATTGCAACATCTGCGATCACGCCTTCATCGAGAGCGGCGCCAAGCTGGGCAACAAGGTCACGGTGAAGAACTGCGTCCTCGTGTTCGACAAAGTCACGGTCGAGGACGAGGTGTTCCTCGGCCCGAACATGGTCTTCACCAACGACATGAATCCGCGCGTGGCATTCAAGAAGTCACCGGACAAGTTTCTCCCGACGCTGGTGCGGCGTGGCGCTTCGATCGGCGCGAACGTGACGGTGGTCTGCGGGGTGACGGTGGGAACGCAGGCCTTCATCGGCGCGGGGAGCGTGGTGGTGCGCGACGTTCCCGCGCACGCGTTGATGGTGGGTAATCCCGCGCGGCGCGCAGGCTGGGTCTGCGCGTGCGGAGAGAGGCTTCGTTCAGGACTCTCCTGTGCGTGTGGTCGTCACTACGAATGTGTGGATGAACGCCAGGGCTTGAGGCAGATTTCCGGGACCTGACATGGAACCCAGTCTGTACGCGGCGCACGCTCGGCTCGAGGACAACCACTGGTGGTTCAACGGCCGGCGCGCGGTGGTGCGCGAGGTGCTTGAGCAACGCTTGGGTGGTGACGCCCAGAAGCGGCGGATCCTGGACGTGGGCTGCGGCACCGGCGGAATGCTCGGAATGCTGCGGACGTTCGGCGAGGTGGAGGGGATCGACTCGTCGGACGAAGCCCTGCGCTACGCACGTCAGCGCATGGGTGACGCGGTGCCGCTGGGCAAGGGACAGCTTCCGGACGGAATTCCCGCGGGTCAGCGCTACGACCTCATCACCGCCTTCGACGTGATTGAGCACATTTCCGACGCGGTCGAGTCGCTGCGCGCGATTCGGAAGGCGTTGAAGCCGGGTGGTGCGCTGGTCTGTACGGTGCCGGCGTATCAATTCTTGTGGAGTGCGCACGACGACGCGAACCACCACCAACGCCGCTACGACGCGGGGCTGTTACGAGCCCACCTGGCCGCGTCAGGTTTCAAGGTGCAGTACCTCTCCTACTTCAACGCGCTGCTCTTTCCTCCCATCGCCGCGGTGCGACTGCTCCACAAGGTGCTGCCAGAGAAGGGCGGCGAAGAGCTCGACGAGACCACGCCGTGGATCAACGCTGTGCTGACGGTGCTCTTCTCCTCGGAGCGCCACCTGCTCAAGCGCACCACACTGCCGTTTGGTGTCTCACTCATCGCTGTGGCGACGCCGAGTCATTGAGTTGGCGGTCTTTTTCGTGACCGGTTTCGCGGCAGACGGTTTGGCGCGCGACGCGGACTTCCTTGGCGACAGTCCCTTCAGCTCGTCCACCTCCGCGCGCAGGCGCAGGACCTCCGCGGAGAGCTGCGCGTAGGAGTCGCGGACGCTGCCGTTGAACAACTTCTGCCGCGAGAAGGCCTCGTTGAGGAAGATCTGACAGCTCTTGCGGAAGGCCCACTTCGCGGCGAGGACCGCGCGCCCCAGACCGGCGCGGTGGGTTTCCAGCGGCAGCGGCCGGGCAGCGTCCGCGTGCTCTTCCAGCATCTCCAGGTTGTACGCCACGGGATCCACGCGTTGGACCACGGTCTCCGGCTCAGGATCGGGCAGCGACGCTGGCAGCAGTCCGCGTGCGCGCAGGCGGCCTTCCAACTTCTTGATCAGCGCGTCGCCGTCGAAATCCTTGCCGATGAGCTTCATCGTCTCTCCTTCACGATCCGTTCGATCTCTTCCAGGTACGCGTCGACGACCACTGGCCAGCGGTGCTTTCTCGCGAAGGCCTTGGCGTTCTTGGAGAGAGTAGAGCGCTGCTCACGTACGCGCTGCACGGCCTCCGCGAAGCTCTCCTCGTCGCTGTACGTCGCGCCGCCTTGGCTGCGCTGAACCTGTCCCTTGAGCACGTCCGAGGCCTCGTTGGCAATCACCGGGGTCCCTACGGCGAATGCTTCCAGTGCCAGCAGCGAGAGGCTCTCGTAGCGGGAGGGGACCACCACGGCCGCCGCGCCCGCCATGGCATCCCACTTCTCTTCCTCGGAGATGCGACCCAGCGCGCGCACGCCACGGCCCTTGGGTTGAAGCTCGCCACTTCCCGCGAGGAGAAAGTCCGGCGCGTCCGGTGTCGAGGCGAACAGCTGCTGGTGCAGCTCCAGCGCCTCCGGAATGCCTTTCCCCGCCTCGAGCCTCCCCACGTAGAGAAGGTAGGGGCGGTGAACGCCGAAGGTCCGCGCGAAACGTTCCGGCTGCGGAGTGGGTGCGTCCACGCCCACGCCGACCACTCGAGGCCGTGCCGTGTTGGGGAAGCGTCCTTCGATCAGCGCGACCTCCTCCGGCGTGTTGCAGATCAACGCGTGCGGAGTCTGAAAGACGTCTCGATAGACCTCGAAGGCGAGAGGTGGCTCGTCGTGCGCCGTCGGAACCAGCAGTGAGCGGTTCGCGACCAGAGGAAGTACGTCGACCGTGGTGCTGTAGAGATACGTGAAGAAGAGAAACGCATCGTAGTCGCCCTGTGCGTCGACGATGTGACGGCGCAGCCCCGGAGCGTACGGGCCTTGCTCGAACGTCCAACGCTCTTCTTCCGCGCGCCTGGTGGCCCGGTTGAAGAGCTGCCGCGAGAGCGCGTTGAAGGGGCGCATCTGGCGTGGCTGCGCGGTGGCAAAGCGCCGAACGCGCACGCCCAGAGCGGTCTCCTCTTCTCCTGCGGGAAGAACATTGGCCCACGTGAAGTGATCGAGCGCGCAGGTGGTGAGCACCGTCACGTCGACATGGGGCGCCAAGTGTTCGGCCACCATGCGCGCGTGCTTCTCCGCTCCGCCGGTCACGGCTTCACCGTAGCGCTGAACGACAAGGCCAAGCTTTCGCCGTGTCCGCGGACGAGGTCTCTGCGGACGCTCCAGCTCCAACAGCTCACCCCAGCGTGGCCACGGGGCAAGCTGCTGAAGCCGCTGGTTCTGTCCCTCGATGACTTTCTCCCGCAGCGGACCGGCTGTGCCCAACTCTCGGCAGAGCTCGGCCAGGATCGCGTAGTGCTTCTGGGAGAACCGCACGCCGGCATCGCCCAATGCCGCCTCGGCGCTCGGCACCGCGAATGCCAACACCGGCACCTCCAACGCCATGACCTCAAGCAGCTCCAGAGGAGAGAACGGCTGCTCCGCGAAACAGACGCAGACCGCCGCGCGCTGCAGAAGAGGGATGCGCCCAGTCGCGGGGAGCGCGACGACCTTGCTGCGTGGGTCCAACCGGAGCAGCTCCGCCCGAAGTGCGTCCTCTTCCTGAATCCGCGCGGAGGTCTTGCCACGCTCCGCGTCTGAAGCGCCCAGGGTGACAACCGTGAGACCGCGAGGCCTCGCGGAGACCTGGTAGCGATCCAGATCGACGAACGGCGCGACACGCTCCACCTGGGCGTACCCCAGTGACCGCAGCTCCTCGACTGTCTTGACGTCGAAAGCCAGCGCCAGCTCCACGTGACCCGCGAGCGCGGCGCGTTCGGCGTGGGCGGCTCGGTCACTCAGGTCCTTGAGTGGGTGGGCCAGCAGCGCGCGTCGAGCGGGCGTGTGAAGCAGTAGGTTGCTCGCCTTGGACGCGCGGAGCTGGTGGTAGAGCACCCAGTCACCGGCACGAGGGTCCAGTTCTTTCAAAGGGCGGGCGACACCTGTGCTGGCTGTCTCCGCGAGAACCTCGCCGTCCACTCCGGAGCGTCGGACGAAGCGGCGCAGCTCCAGCGCGAAGTCAAAGACCAAATCTGCGGGCCCGAAGGAGGGCAGGAGCTGGTGAACCGCCATGGGGGGCGAGTTACCTAGCACAGGCGCGTTGTGCTAGGCGCTGGCGGGGAAAGCGGGGACAGGCTTGGTCAGACAGCTGGTGAATCGACATCCTCTTCGCCTCCTCACTGCGCTGACGCTTTAGCTATGCACCCTCGCAGCATCGCTCTGGATGCAACACTCTGGGAGGAGCCCACCACCGGCATTGCGCTTTACGTGCGCTCGCTCGCCGAGGCGCTGAAGCAGCAGGGCTGTGAGGTCGCCCTGATTGGCGCGCGAAGGTCTGGGCAGCACCGGCGCAGGTTGGGATCGCGATCGGGCTTCGCGCTGGTTGAGCTCCCGGCGACGCTGGCCACGGTGAGGCCTTCGTTGTTTCACGCGGTCGCCAACTTCAACCTTCCCCTCACGCGAACATCCGGCACGCCCTACGTGCTCACGGTTCACGATCTGATCCCGGAGCTCTTCCCGGACACAGTCTCGCGGGCCTTTCATTGGCAGTTCCGGCTCTGGCTCAGCCGCAGTCTGCGCGTGGCGGATCAGATCATCTGCGTGAGCGCTCGGACCCGCGACGATCTTCTGGCGCGACACAGTGTCGACCCCGCGAAGGTCCACGTCGTGCATTCGGGCGTCGACCATGTCGACGCCGTGCCGAAGCCGGACGCGACGGGAGAGGAGTACCTGCGCGCGTTGGGGCTGGGAAAGCGGTTCGTGCTCTACGCCGGCGCGCTGGAGGCGAGAAAGAACGTGGAGCTGGTGCTGGAGGCTTGCGCGCGGCTTCACGAGGAGAGGCAACCGGCCACCCTCGTCCTGGCGGGGCAACGCTGGTTTGGCGCGGGAAAGATCGAAGCGCGCATCACCGAGCTGCGGCGCCGCGGCTTGGACATCCGGCTGCTGGGCTATCTCACCGAGCCGCTTTTCTACGAGCTGATGCGCCGCGCGACCGTGGTTGCGTTTCCTTCGCGCTACGAAGGATTCGGTCTTCCGCCATTGGAGGCGATGCGCTTGGGTACACCGGCTGTCGTCTCCACCGCGGGCTCTCTCCCCGAGGTCTGCGGAAAGGGCGCGCCCGCGGTGCACCCGGACGATGTGGAAGGAATGGCGCGCGTGCTGTCGTCGCTGCTCAATTCCGAGGAGGAGCGTGAGCGCTGGAAGAAGGCCGCGCTCGAGCACACCGCGAAGATGACGTGGAAACGCGCGTCGGAAGAGACGCTCGCGGTCTATGACAAGGCGCTCGGGTCCATCTCCGCGAGCACTTCGGTCAGTGCCTGAGTCACGGTGCGCCGCGGCGCCCACCCTAATGCGCGCAGCTTGAGGTTCGATCCGGCCAGTGACGGGATCTCAGCGGGTCGCGGCTTCGCCGGATCCAGCTCCACGTGCGCGGTGACCTTCGCCAGAGACAACAGCTCGTCGAGGACGCTGCGGACGCTGCGCGCGGTGGCGCTGCAGACGTTGTACGCCTGACCGGGAATGCCCTTCTCCAGCAGGAGCACGTACGCGTTCACCACGTCCTGCACGTGCGAGAAATCGCGCAACGGTTCCAAGTTCCCCGCTCGGATCTCCGGTGCCTGTTCTCCTCGAGCGATCGCGGCAACCTGCGCTGCGAACGAGGGCACGACGAAGTGGCGCTGCTGTCCTGGGCCCAGGTGGTTGAAGGGCCGCGCGGAGATGACGGGAATCCCATAGCTCTGCCAGAACTGAAGCCCCGCGTGCTCGCCCGCGACCTTGGCCGCAGCGTAAGGGCTGTTGGGCAACAGGGGCGTGTCCTCGTTCGCGAGCTCGCCCACCGGGACCGGTCCGTACATCTCCCCGGAGCCGACCAGCAGCAGGCGCGCAGTGGGAACGTGCTCGCGAACCGCGCAGAGGAGATTCACTGTGCCCAGGGCGTTCACCGCGAATGACTGCGCGGGATCGTCATGGCTCTTCGCGACCGAGCTCTGACCGGCGAGGTGAATGAGCCCCTCGGGCTTCACCTCGGCGATGAGTCGCCGCACCTGCTCCGCTCGCGTGATGTCCAACGCGCGCAGCTCCGCCGTGGGTCCCGCGGCGGGCACAACCTCATGCCCTGCACGCGCGAGCGCTGGCACCAGATGCCTGCCCACGAAGCCATCCGCTCCCGTCACCAGAACGCGCATTGCTCAGCGCTGCCCTTTAAGACGTTCGAGATCAGCGTCGACCATCATCTCCACCAGCTGCTTGAAGCGGACCTTGGGCTCCCAACCCAGGTTCTTCTTGGCCAGGCTGTAGTCGCCGATCAGAAGATCCACTTCGGCCGGCCGCACGAACGCGGGGTCGATGAAGACGTGCTTCTGCCAGTCCAGCCCCACGCGCGCGAAGGCGATCTCGCACAGCTCCTTCACCGAGTGCGTCTCGTGGGTGGCGATCACGTAGTCCATGGGTTCGTCCTCCTGAAGCATTCGCCACATCGCTTCCACGTAATCGCCGGCGAAACCCCAGTCGCGTTTGGCGTCCAGGTTTCCCATCGCCAGCCGCTCCTGCAGCCCGAGTTTGATCTGCGCCGCCCCGTGGGTGACTTTTCGAGTCACGAACTCCAGACCACGACGCGGAGACTCGTGGTTGAAGAGGACCCCGCTCACCGCGAACAGCCCGAACGACTCGCGGTAGTTCACCGTGATGTGGTGGCCGTAGGCCTTGGCCACGCCGTAGGGCGAGCGCGGGTAGAACGGCGTCTTCTCGTTCTGCGGCGTCTGCTGGACCTTGCCGAACATCTCCGAAGACGACGCTTGGTAGAAGCGCGCCTTGGGATGAGTGTGGCGCAGCGCTTCGAGCATCTTGGTCACGCCCAGCGCGGTGAACTCACCGGTGAGCACAGGTTGGCTCCAACTGGTGGGCACGAACGACTGGGCCGCGAGGTTGTAGACCTCAGCCGGTTGAATCTCCGCGAACAGCGCCGCGAGAGAAAACTGATCGAGCAGGTCCCCCTGATGCAGGGTGATCTTTCCGCGCAGGTGGGTGATCCGTTCGAACTTCTCCTCTGACGACCGGCGCACCATGCCGTGGACCTGGTACCCCTTCGAGAGGAGAAGCTCCGCGAGGTAGCTGCCGTCCTGCCCGGTGATCCCGGTGATGAATGCCTTTTTCATGGGGTGCTCCTTCTAGCCGATTCACACCGCGACGCGGATCCAGAGATCGACGCCAGTGGCCGGTGCTCGCATCCGGTTCAGGCGCTCGGCGGATCCAGAGATCCACATCCGGCCCAATCAGCAGGCGCTCGGCTTGAGCAAAGTTCGCTTCGAACCAGGTCATTCCCTCTGGACCGAGCGCGCCGCGGCCTCGCCCTCCCAGCAGCACCGCGTCCTGCTGGGCGAGGAACGGCCGTAGCCAAGCCTGCGCCTCTGGAGACCGGAGAGCTTGGTCCAGTGTCGCAGCATTCACAGGTCCCGCGAGCAGCTGCGTGGCGTACGGATCCACGACGGACGCAGGGACGCGGTTCGCGAGCAACGCCCACGCGGGCTCGAACGCGAAGAACGCGCCTTGCTTGGGCAGCGAGGTCAGCCGCGGTGACAGCTCCACTGGCGAGGTGGCGGCGGAGCGCGAATACTTTCGAGCGGGCGTAATCAGCAGGAGCGCGACCAGCGGGATGAAGAGCCAGCGCCGAATGGGCAGCGCGGCTGCGCCCACTCCAGCGAGCACGGATTCAACGGCGGCGAAGTGGCCGTTGTACTGATCCCAGTAGGTCCGCGCGGTCAGGAACGAGATCGCGGTGGCGACGTAAATAAGAGCCAATGCCCGAGGCCCGCGTCTTAAAGCGACTCCCGCTCCGACAACTCCGAACACGAGCGCGAGCAGATGGGGCGCGGCGAAGAGCACGGGCAGCCGCTCCCAGAAGCCGACGACGCCGTCGACGGGGCGCTGCGCGTGAAAGATCACGACGTCTCGAAAAAAATCCTTCGGGGCGACGAGCGCGAGTGGAGCGACCACGACCAGCAGGGCGAGGCCCGTCCCCATCAGGTAGCGCATTCGTTCTTTGCGCAGCGTCGCCAATCCCGCGAGCCACCAGAGGCCAGACCAGAGCTTCACCGCGAGGGCAAGTCCTCCGAGCAGGCCGGAACGAAGTGCGCGGTCTTCTTTCGCGGTGAGGAACAGGGTCAGGACCAGCAGATTCAGCACCGGCTCGAGGAGCGTGGTGCGCTCGGCGGAGATCGCCTCTCCGTAGGTCGCGTAGGCGAGGGCGGCGATCACTGTCGCGACGCGCGTGAAGTCCGCGGGCATGCGTTGTTTGAGCACGCGATCGCCCGATTCGGATACGTACTCGGTCACCCTGAGTGCCGCGCGGCCGACGAGGTAAATGTTCGCGGCGCCGACGAAGGTGAAAGCCCAGCGCGCGACGGCGAACGCCAGGCGTGGTCCGGTGAATTGGGCAAGCGCGGCGAATGGGGCGAGGAAGAAGAGGAGGCCCGGTGGATGGACGAGCACGAAGTCGCGGTAGGGGAGCTCGCCCTGGAGCAGCTTGCACGCGGCGCTGAAGTAGACACCGTCGTCGTAGTGCGAAGGAACTGCGAGCGCGCCAAAGCTAAGCAGCGGCAGGGCGCGAAGGACCCAGCCGAAGAGAACCACGACCCAGAGCCACTTGGTGACGCGCGTCGTCGACACGGCGGGCCTCTTAGCCCCAGAACGCGCGCCGCGAAAGTCATCGCTTGAGAAGGAAGAAACGCGACACGCGCGCTCGCGCGGGTTGATTCTTGGGGCGGAGCCTTGTTGCATGTGCCGCCTTCATGGCCCGCCGACCTCCTGTCCTCTTCGCTGCCGCGGTTTTTCTCTTCAGTGCCGGTTGTCGCAGCGCTGGCTCGCCTCGGGGCCTCGCGCCTTCACCGCCTGCGGTGGCGGGTCTTTCTACCTCCCCTCCCATCCGAATCACCTTGGTGGGGACGAACGATCTTCACGGCTGGCTCTTTCCTCGATCCTTTGAGCTCACCAACGGCGCCACCTTGGAGGAGGGCGGACTGGCCACGTTGGGCGGGTATCTCGCGAACATCCGCGCGGACAACCCCGGCGGGGTTCTGCTGTTGGACGGTGGAGATCTTTTTCAAGGCACGCTCGCGGCGAACTTGACCGAAGGCTCCGCGGTCATTGATGCGTACAACAAGCTGGGTTACCAAGCGGCCGCGGTGGGCAACCATGAGTTCGACTATGGACCGACCGGGCCCATCTCCGTCGCGCGCGCTGGGGACGATCCGTTTGGCGCGTTGAAGGCGCGGATTGTCCAGGCGAAGTTCCCCCTGCTCGCGGTCAATGTCTACGACGCGGCGAGCGGCCAACGTCCGGCGTGGCTGGGCAACGACGGGACGCACCTCTTCGAGGTGAAAGGGATCAAGGTCGGGGTGATTGGGTTGATCACCCCGCAGACGCCGCAGGTCACCTCGCCTGTCAATGTCGCGACGCTGCGCTTTGGAAATCTGGTTCCGGAAGCGATCGCCGCGGCCAAGCGTGTTCGCGAGAAAGGGGCGGATGTGGTGATCGCCGTCGCGCACGCGGGCGGCAAGTGCGGCAAGTGGGACAACCCGAACGATCTCTCGACCTGCGACGCAAAGCATGGGGAGATTTTCGAGCTGCTCGCCGCGCTTCCTCCGGGGACGCTCGATGCGGTTGTGGCCGGACATACCCACGCGGCGATGGGCCACTTCGTCAACGGTGTGCCGGTGATTGAGACGTGGGGTTACGGTCGCGCGCTCGGACTGATTGAGCTCTTCGTGGATCCGCAGACTCAAAGGGTCTTGCCCGCGCTCACCAAGATTCAGCCGGTGATTCCGCTCTGCGCGAAGGTGGATGAGCTGACGCAGAGCTGCGACGAGAAGACGCTGGAGACGCAAGCCACCGCGGTGAGGCCGGTCGTCGCAACCTTCAAGGGGCGGCCGGTCGTTCCGGATAAGGAGGTCGCCAAGCTGCTGATTCCCGCGCGTGAGCGCGTGGCGAAGGAGCAGACCAGGAAGCTGGGGGTCACGCTCAAGGAGCGGTTGGGGCGCAAGAGCGACGCGGAGAGTCCGTTGGGCAGCTTCCTCGCGGATTCGTTGCGCGAGATGGAGCGCGCGGACGTGTCGCTGATGAACAGCGGTGGCCTGCGCGAGGATCTCATCCCCGGCGAGCTCACGTACGGTCAGGTCTATGAGGTGCTTCCTTTCGACAACACGGTCGCCTCCCTCACGCTCACGGGCGAAGAGCTCAAGCGGTTGCTGTTCGCCGCGTACGGTGGTCGCAAGGGCGTGTTTCAGCTCTCCGGCATGAAGATCACGCTCTCGCGCTGCGCGGGACAGGGAAGGTTGCGCGCGTACACGCTGGCCGACGGGAAGCCGTTGCTCCCGGCGCAGAAGTACAAGGTTGTGCTGCCGGACTTCCTCGCGCGCGGCGGTGATGGGTTGGGTCCGAGCATGGCTGCCATTCCTCCCGAGCGCGTGGATCTGGGCGTGACCCGCGATCTCAACCTCCGCGATTCGCTGGTCGCTTACTGGCAGAAAAAGAAGGGCGTGCTCAATCCGCCGGCGCTGGGACGAATCACTTTCCTCGACGACGCGGATACCTGTTCGCCCGCGACAAGAGCTGATCGCTAGCGGGTTCGGGTTTGCCCTGGAGCGAGCTCCTAATGCATTATTAATGCATGGCCTTCACGACCCTTTCGATCCGAGTAGAAGTCGCTAAGAAGCTTCAAGCCATCAAGGCAAAGGGCGAGAGCTTCAGCGATCTGCTGGAGCGGCTGCTCGAGAATCAGCCCGCCAAGTCAGTTGGCGAGTGGCTCGAATCACTTGCGCCGTTGGAGGGACGCGGAATTTTTCCACCCGAGGCTCGGAAGCGCTTGCGCGAAGATCAGCGCGCCCCCCGGCGCTCGCCCAGGAAACGTCGTGCTGTTGCTTGATACGAGCACTCTGATCGACCTGGAACAGGAGCTCGCGGAGCTTCGCGTTGGAGCTGTCCGTACTTTTCTCGGCCGCCACAAGGCGCAAGCTCTTGCGTGCGCCACGGTGAGCGTGGGGGAGTTGGCCAGTGGAAGCGACGAGGAGTCGGTCCGCTTTTTCCTCCGCCGACTGCGAAAGCTTCCCCTTTCTGAGGCCGTAGCCTATCGAGCGGGTGAGCTCGATCGCGAGTTGTCGAGGAAGGGCCGACGTCTCGGCGAGAACGACAACTGGGTCGCAGCAACGGCGCTGCACTACTCGGCCACGCTGGTCTATTCCGACGGCGATTTTGATCGCGTTCCGAACTTAAAACGTCACCCTCTCGTCTCTTCGAGGGGCTAACTCCGCATCGTGGAAGAGAAATCGCGCTGGGGCCGAATTCTAGGCTTCGGCACCGGCAGGCCAATGTCAGACCCCCTGTGTAGGTTCGGCGGAACGCCCTGGTCTCTGGTTCGCCAAGGACTCGGGTCGTTTGGGAGGGACGCACATGCTTTACAAAGTGACTCCGATGATGACCCCGCCGGCGCCGGAGAAGAAGGCGCGCGAACCGGGGCAGCCGCGCAAGAAGCGGAAGTCTGCGGTCTACGATCACGAGGGGAACGAGGTGTTCCTCACGTTGAAGTGTCTGAAGTGCCAGCAAATTCGCCCGCTCCAGCAGTTCGGTCTCCGGAAGATGGCGGACGGGGTGATCCGCAATCAGCCGTGGTGCCGCACCTGCCGGTCCGGCGCTGGTACCAAGAAGACGGCGACGGAACAGGCACCTGCCGTTGCCGGGCACGACGCAGCTGAGGCGTCCGCTCCGGCAGTCGTGACGTCCTCTCCGGTCGCGGGCTAGGGCGAAAACGCCTCGCCGCTGACGTGAGCTCTCTGGCATGCGCTGACGTTCGCGCGTGACGGCGAAGCTTTGTCCTTGTGAACCGACGGGGTTGCCTTTACGGAGGCGACGCTTGAAGCGTTTCCTGGCCAGTCCTTGGTTCCTGCTCACTCTGGCGATGGCCAACGTGGCCGCGCTCTGGGCGGGACGCGTGCTGCCTTTCACGGATTTGCCGCAGCACACGGCGACGCTCGCAAGTCTTCGCGACACGCTCTTGGGGAGTTCGACTCCGTACGTGCTCGCGTTGTCGAAGACGCAGTACGTCCTCTATTACGTCGTGGGCGCGGCGCTCTCCGCCGTGGTGAGTCCGGAGGTTGCGACCAAGCTCATCTTGAGCGGCGTGGCGTTGGCGCTTCCGTTCTCTGTGAGGTTTTTGGCGCGGCGGTGCGGAGCGGACGAGCGCGCGGCGCTCTTCGCGGTTCCGCTCTTCTGGTGTCAGTCGCTCCTCATTGGCTTCATCAATTATCTGGTTGCGCTGCCCGTCCTCTTCGTCGCGTTGGCTTGGGCGTTCCAACAGGCGCAGACCCCGACGCGTTGGCGCGCCGTGGGGCTGGCGCTCCTCAGTGTTGCGCTCTATCTGCTGCACCTGTCTGCGCTGCTCTTCTTTCTGCCCATCGCCGCGGCGATCCTCCTCTTGCTGCCCAGATCCGGGCTGAGGATCCGCGCCTTGCTCCCGTTGCTCCCCGGGGTGCTGCTCTGTTTCTTTTGGCTCCTCGCGAGCCGGGTGACCCAAGGCTTGGGTAAGCTGCACGCGAGCTTCTCGTCGATCCGCACGTCGCTTCGCGCGCTGTCGGGATCGCTGACCGACATCTGGCGCGGAGACGGGGACAAGGTACTGCTCATCGCCCTGGGGTCTGCGTTGTTGCTGGGTGTGGGGCGCGCGGCGCGGCCCCTTGATCCTCGTCGGCAC
>JBQTKE010000366.1:0-4573 GCA_052386435.1 Myxococcaceae bacterium | reverse complement strand
GCCAGCTACGCGAATTTCTACATCGGCAACGCGGCGGTGTTGGTGCCCACGTTCAACGATCCGAACGATCGCGTCGCGCTCGGCGTGCTCAGCGAGTTGTTTCCGGATCGACCTGTGGTCGGCATTCACGCGGTGGATCTGGTTTGGGGTTTGGGCACGCTGCATTGCCTGACCCAGCAAGAACCTGCGAGCGCCGCGGCGTGAATTCGAAGCGCCGCGCTGCGCTTCACCGCGACGGCACGTGAGCGGCGCTGCTTAGGCCGGCCGTTCACCCCGCCTCCACGACCGTTCAGCGATGGCCGGCTGCCACTTGGCTAGCCTCCGGCCTTCTCCGCTACCGCCGTCCAGTCCAACTTCAGCGTGTAGGACGCCGCAGCGTAGCCGTAGATCATCAAGTACGCCTTCGTCGCGCCCTTGGGCACGGTCACCGAGCACGCCTCGATGGGTCCCTCTTTGTACGGGCGGCACGCGAACTGGGTGAGGGTGGGGGCCGAATCGAAGCCGATGTACAGGTCGGGATCGCCAGAACCGGAGAGCGACGCGTTGAACACGGTGCCTTCCAGCACATCCACCGGTTGGTAGTTGTCCGCCTTGCCCATCACCACGCTGCCCACAGTGGTGTCGGTCATTTTGATACCGGTCTTGGTGCCACCGGTCGACGCGAGCAGCTTCTTGTACTGGACCTTCAGCTTGAACGTGGACGCCGTGTAGCCCACCACCGTCACGTACGCAGTGTTGGCGGTGGGAGGAACGGTGAGCGCGCAGGACTCGTCGCTGCCATCCAAGTAAGGACGACAGGCGTACGCAGTCGCCGTGGGCGCGGAGCCGAAGCGGACGTAGAGGTCCGCGTCGCCCGAGCCGGTGAGCTCCACGTCGAAGTCAGAACCGGGCACCACCGCGAAGGGACCGAACGCCTTCGTCTGGCTGGTGGCGACCCTGCCTTCCAGGTTCTCCACCGTGGTCCCCGGAGCAGGCGTGGGAACCGGAGTCGGCACGGGCGTCGGCGTGGGGTCTGGCGCGCCGTAGAGCGCGGACGCGCCCTGCTTGTCCATCGCGGTCAGCGCCAGCGATTCGAAGGAGCCCTTCCCGTTGCACTGCGGGTAGTGCATCACCGACGAAGCGTCGTAGCCGGTCACCGAGCGCCACTTGCTGTCCTCGAAGCAGGCGCCGGATTCGGGACGCGTGTGCTCGTGACGGAAGCCCAAAGTGTGGCCCAGCTCGTGGCGGAGCACGCCAATGAAGTTGGTGCCGGTGCTGCTGAACGCGGAGCCGTCAATCAGCACGTTGCGATCGCGGCGCGCGGTCGAAGGGAAGAACGCGCGCGCCAAATACTGACCGCCCACGCTCACCGGGTTCACGTCAAAGAGGACGGCGGTGTTGCTGGCGACGCAGTTGTCGTCCTGGGCCGGCACATAGGTGAACTTCACGTTCGCCGCCGCCATCCAAGCGTCCGTCGCGTTCGCCATCGCCTCCACGACCTTGCTCTTGTTCGACCCGAACGACGACGAGACGCAGTAGCTGAGGTTCTGCCGCTGGGTGTTGTTCCAGACGTCGTCGGTGCTGCCCACCCGGTTCACGATGAGCTGACCCTGGGCGACGTTGGTGTCGTAAAACTCGCGCAGCTGCTTGTCGCTGAAGAAGGGCGTGTCGCCGTCGGCGATGTACACACCGGTTCCGGGCTCACGGAACACGACCTTCTGGAACTGTTCCCAGGTCAAGCCGGATTGAGTGGTCAGCGTGTCGTCGGACAGGACATCTTCGTTGGAGGCTTCGACCGCGGCCGTGCAGCCGGCCGACGTCAAGATAGATGCGAGGACAAACGCGCTCAGAAGGGACAACCGGTTCATTACAACCTCCGCGCAGGCGTCTGGGCCCGGAAGCATTGATTGGGCCAGAGCTAAGTTGCTGAACTAACTGAAATGTTAAGCGGTAGGAACGGGGACCTGATTCCCTCTCACTTGTAGTGACGGCTTACGTCGTAACGGCGCTTACAGGGTCGATTGCTGAAAATTCAGTAAGTTGATGCCGCAAAGCAACGAAACGGTGAAACCGAGTCAGCACGCTCGAATTGGAGCGACCGAAGACAGTTGTCGGCCCAGCGATGCACCGGTTGCGTGCAAATCGCTCTTACGCCGCGTTTACGCGTTGCGGATGAATGCCTCGATCAGCGCGATCTCGGCGGGTTTCAGAGTGAAAAACCGAACGCCGAAACCTGAAGCCTGGCGTGGATCCATCCCTGAATTTTCCCAAAACACTTTGCCGCGGACCTGAACCTGCGCCGACGGCTCTTCAAATTCGAACGTCAAATCCATGAGCGTCCCCAGCGGGATGATCTGCGAGCCGGGGATGAAGACGCTCTGGGTTTTGAAGTTGGCCAGCGGGTGGCCAGTGAACATGGGGATGTGCTTGCGCAGCATTCGGATGCGCGCCTCCACCATCTGGTCGTTCCAGCGCAGACCTAAGAACTCCGCCGGCTCGTAGGTGGGCGCGTCGCGCATGCCCGGCAGGCGCACGGGCGGACGCGGCGTCTGAGAGGGGAGCGACGCGCTCATGCTGGGTGGTCGCGGTGTCTGCGACGCGCTCGGCGGTCGCGGTGTCCCGTCGTGAGGCGGGATGATCGTCCCGGACGCGCTCGGTGGTCGCGGCGTGGTCGGCGCGGGCGGAACGAGGGTGAGCGATGGACGTGACGTGTGAAACGCGGGCGGTGGCCGCGGCGTGGTGGCTGGGATCGCTCCGCGATCGATCGCGACCATCAGTCCTGCCAAATGAAGGAACACGCTCTCACAGGCGGCCTTGAGCTCTCCGGGCGGGTGTTGGTCCGGGTAGAAGCGCTTCACTGTGGAGAAGAAGGCCGCGCGGAAGTCCGAGACGGTCGCGGTGATAGGGACTCGGAAAACTTCGTGCACGCTCAGCGTCTGGATTCGCTTGAGGTAGTCGCGGACTTTTTGGGCTTTCTCTGACTCGGAGAGCTGGACTTGGGGACGGAGCAGCCCGGCCACTTCGGGGACGCGCTCGGTGTCCACCCACGTCTGCCCATCACGGGAGACGCGCGCCAGCTCGGGGAAGCGGCCGGACGCGACCAGCTCCACTACTGTCTCGAACTGCATGGGGCCAAGGACTCGGCCTTGCGCGTCTGCGACCCAGTACATGATCAGTTCCGTGCTTCAACCGGGCGCAGCGCGTTCTGCACGGCCGTGGAGATTTCTAGGGGGTGAAACGGTTTGCTGATGAAGCCGTCCGCGCCGGCCTCGAGCGCCTCTTTCACCAGCGCGTCCACGTCCATGCTGCTGATCACGAGGATGCCCCGCGAGTAGCCCATGGAGCGCAGGTGCTTGAGCACTTCGAGCCCGCTCAACCGCGGCATGACGAGATCGAGCAGCACGAGCGAAGGCGGGCTCGCGGCCACCAGGCTCAGCGCCTGTTCTCCGTCGGTCGCCTCGGTGATGTCGCAGTCCACCTCGGTGAGGCAATCGCTCAACGTCACTCGGACGAAGCGGTCGTCATCGACAATGAGGATGTTCGGGCGGCGCATTGGGAGGGGTGAGAATACGCGCGCGATCTCGAACCGTCGACGGGTGCGCCGCGTGCTCCCTGCTCGCTCGCTCACGGGTAATTGGGAACCTCGTTGCCCTCTTTAGTTGGCAGCGCACAAGGTGAGCAACGCGCGGTACCTGCCGCCTTTCGCGAACAGCTCCTCGTGCGTGCCGCTCTCTAGGATCCGCCCACCTTCGAGCACAGCAATCACATCCGCGTCGCGTACGGTGGCCAGTCGGTGCGCGATGATCAGCGCGGTGGTGCTGTGCAGCAGCTCCCGCAGGCCGACTTGAACTTCCTGCTCTGACGCTGCATCGAGCGCGCTGGTTGGCTCGTCGAGCACCAACAGCGACGGCTTTCTCACAAACGCGCGTGCAATCGCCAACCGCTGACGTTGACCACCAGAGAGTCTGGAGCCTCGCTCTCCGACTTCTTCATCAATGCCTTGAGGCAGCGCGCGAACGAAGCCTTCCGCGTTGGCGCGTCGCAAGGCTTCCCAGAGCTCAATCTCTGTGGCGTCCGCGCGGCCCAGCAGCAGGTTCTGACGAACGCTCCCCGAGAAGAGCACGGGCTCCTGCGGCACCCACGCGAGCTGTCCACGCAAGGACGACAACGAGAGAGACGAGATTGCGGCTCCATCCCAACGGATCTCTCCACGCGACGGCGTGAGGAAACCGAGCAGCAGAGAGACGACGGTGGACTTGCCTGCCCCCGACGGGCCCACGAGCGCGACCCGCTGACCGGCGCGCACCTTCAAGCTCAATCCCTGCAGCACCGCCACGCCATCTCCGTAGTCGGCGTGAACGTCGCAGAGCTCCAGCGTGTTCTCGAGCCGAGGCGCGCGAGCTCCCGTCTCTCTCTCGGGAGGATGATCGGTCACCTCAAAGAGCCGCTCGGCCGCGCCAACACCTTGCAGCACCAAGGTGAACGTCCCGGAGAGCGCCTTGATGGGTTGATAGACAAGAAGCGCTGCGGTGAGGAACGAGAGCAAATTCGCGGCAAGCCTTGGATCTGCGGCGACTGCTCGAGCTCCAAGCGC
>JBQTKE010000365.1:0-3167 GCA_052386435.1 Myxococcaceae bacterium | reverse complement strand
TCCAATACGAGAAGTGCATTACCTCGCGGCTCAAGGACCACACGCGGAAGTGGAACATCGAGTGGGATCCGCTCAACACGATCATTCAAGAGATCATCGACGACCCGATCATGGTGCGGAACAACGTCCGCATCATTGCTGAACCCTGGGGCGGCGGCGTTGGCTCGGTGCTGGGCCAGTTCCCCAAGAACAGCTCGCGGCCGCAGCTGGCTTGGGGTGAATGGAACGGCGGGTTCCGGGATTGGGCACGCGGCTTCGTGAAAAACGATCGCCAGGGTTCTCAGGATCCCAACCACCGATTCGGGATCTCTCCGACCCCGCTTACCCCTGAAGAAGAAGCCAAGAACGTGCAGCTCAAGAATGAGGGCAAGCCCGAGCTCCCGAATATCAACAAGAATTGGAACGACGACGGAGGCAATCGACTGACGGGGAGCAGCCAGTTCTTCAAACACAACGAGCGACGCCCGTTCCACTCCATCAACTTCGTCACCGTCCACGACGGTTTCACGCTGTACGACCTCGTCTCTTACAACCACAAGGTGAATGGCTGCAGTCCGGTGAACCCCGTGTGCTGTGACCGCCCGCTTTCTTCTTTCTGCGACGAGGCTCAGAACAGCGGTGAGTCTCACAACCGTTCGCGCGCCTGGCCCAGCGAAGCCGACAAGCGGACCGCGATGCGCAATTTCTTCACGCTGCTGCTGGTCGCTCAGGGCACGCCGATGATCTACGGCGGCGACGAGTGGATGCGCACGCAGTTCGGCAATAACAACACGTACACGCCTGAGGCGGACAACCCGTACAGCTGGCACGACTGGGGCTCCTGGCCCAGCCGCGATGATCGCGTGCGCATGTTCGACTTTGTGAAGCAGATGATCAAACTCCGCAAGGACCACGCCTACGTGTTAGCGCCCACGGCGTTCGACAGCGCGCCGATGGTGTGGCGTACCCCCGGGAACACCGCGATGGGAACGTTCGACTGGCGTGAGAAGTCCTTCATGATCCACTACCCGGACAAGGCGCGCGGGGCTCCTATGGCGATCCTCATCAACATGGGCGACTCGGCCGTCAACTTCACGCTCCCCCCGGGAGGTTGGAAGCGGCTGGTCGACACCCAGGGTTATTTCGACAGCGTGGAGTACCTGAACGAAAAGAAACTGTCGCTCCAGCAAACGTCGAACGTGACGTTAAACGTCCCGCTCGCGCTTCCTGACAACTCCTATGGAGTGGTCGCGCACAGCATCGTGATCCTCGAGAGCAACTGAGCTTAAGCCTTGCCGTCTCGGCAACCTTTCACGCCGGGGCCCTAGGGTTTCCATGTGGGAAACCAAAGGGGCATAGTGCGCGCCCCTATGAGCGGCGTCGAAGACCTCCTTCCGGAGCTGCGGTTCTCAGACGTGCGGACGTTCCTCGCCGTGCGTCGCTGCGGTTCCATCACGTCGGCGGCTCGAGAGCTTCGGGTCACGCCATCTCAGGTCAGCAAGGCGATCTCTCGCCTGGAAGCACAGCTTCGCTTGAACCTGCTGGTCCGCAGTGCGCGCGGCGTCACGCTGTCGGATCAGGCCGAACGGGTGACCCCGCACTTCGAAGAGGTGATGGGCCGGCTGCGACTGGTGGCGATGCGTGACGCGGATGCCACGCCCGAGTTGGCCGTGGCGGCACCCAGCTACATGCTCGCGTCTTTTCTTCCGGTGATCGCGCAGGCCCAACCGAATTTGAGACTGCGTGGCGTGCAGCTGGCGCCCGCGCTCATTCGCTCGTTCTCGACCCACAGCCTCTTCGACGTGGCGCTGGCGACGGACGTGGAGCGGCTGCCTTCGACCTGGGTGGGCGAGCCCGCGGGCCGCGTGCGCAAGTCGCTCTTCTCCACCCGAGCGGTGGCGCGCGCACTGGGGCCGAGCCCTGTTTCTCCTGAGCGGCTCAAAGAGCTGCCGTTCATCATCCCTATCTACATTCACAACGATCACCACGTGCCGGTGGACGACGGCTGCCCGCTCCCAGTCAGCGACCGCAAAGTCGGCCACGAGGTGCAGACGATCGCGCTCGCGCTTGACCTTGCCGCCACGTCGTCGCAGCTCGCCTTTGGCCCGGTGATTGCGGCCTCGCGTCACCTCGCGGACGGTCGTTTGGTGGAAATCGAAGTAGAAGGCTGGGAAGACGTCGATGAACCGCTATACGTCGCCTGCAATGCGGACCGAGTCACTTCCAGGGTCCATCGAGCCATCGTCGCCGCGGTGAGCGCGGCCCTCGCGGATGCGGGGCAGAGTCGGAGTTAGAAGATCCGTGAGAGTTTTCTTCACGCTGTGTGTGGTGATCAGCAGCACCGCGTGGGCGGAAGCCCAGCAGGACCGTTTCAACGCCGGCGGTTATTTCAGAATTATGACCCGCCCGGACTTCCAGGGTGGTTCGTCCAGACTCGGCTACTCGAACCTCTACGGGCGTCTTCTCAATGAAGGCCCCTACGGCGCGCTCGAGCTCAAGCTGAACGTGCTCAACGCCGCGCCCGGTTCATCTGAAGTCTGGGCCAGCGTTCATACGAAGATCGAAGGCGGTTCCATCTCCAACGCGGATGCGCTCAACGGCACGCTCTCCGCGTTTCGCGTCTCGCAGCTCTACGTGAAGGCCGGGAACATCTTGTTCGATCACGTGACCTGGCAGCTGGGCACGCTCGACACTTGGTTCGGCGACTTGGGCCTCTACGATATGAAGCCGGCGCAGATCTTCTTTGAGACGATGGGACTGTCCGCTCGGTACAACCTCGAGAACCTCGAGCTGCTGGTGGGCGTGGGCGACTCCGGCTACTTCGTCAAAGGCCCGCGCTACAACACGATGTTCACCGGCGGTGGCACGCTGCGCCTGCGGCTGGGAAATCATTTCGAACTGGGCGGCGGCGGCGCGTACTACTTCGAACCCCACGTCGACGGAAACCAGTTCAGCCCCTACACCACGCAGAACGTTCGTTACGAAGACTACGTCCGCCGCGAGGTGGTGCAGCGCTACTTCGAGCAGACGCCTACCGCGACTCGAGATTTTCTGCCTCCGCCGGGCAGCTCCAACGCTCAGTCATTCAAGCTCGTCGGCTACTTGGGCTTCGGAAAGTTGGGCCCCATCAAGTGGAACAACTTCTTCGTCAACTTCATGCGGATGCACCCGGATGGGCCATATCAAGA
>JBQTKE010000364.1:0-6994 GCA_052386435.1 Myxococcaceae bacterium | reverse complement strand
CGCGATTCTGGTGGTGCTGGCGCTGCTCGCCGCGCCGGGCTTGCAGGCCGCGCTCAACGGACTCGTTCCCTTTCCGGACCTTCCGGAGAAGGTGCTCGTTCCCCCCGCGTGATGCGCGTTCGGAGCGTCGCGATGTCGGCGGTGCGGCGCGGGCTGTCCGTCCTCTGCGTTGCAACGTGCGCGCTGGTGATGCGCGTGCTCCCCATCGCGTGCATCGTGGCGTTTTGGGGAGCGTGCGATCCGCTGGCGCCGCCGGCTTCGCGATCGCACGTTCACGAAGAGGACATCGGACTCGCGGTCTTCCCCGAGGACAACACCGAGCGCCACGCGCTGCAGCGGTGGAGCTCGTCACTGGTGCGGCCACCTGCGTATCGGTTCGGCTACGCGCTTAGCTCGGACAAGGCGCGTGAGTACGCGGACGCCCATCGCCGCTACGGCGAGGAAGTGGGCTACCGGTACCTGGGCGAAGACCGCATCACCTTTCACACCAGCGAGCGCTGCGGCTTTGATCTTCGCTGCGTCTACGAGCAGCTGCTCTGGACGAACCAGTACGGCGTGTCACCCATCGCCGAGCGTTTCTTGAATTACGCGCGCGGTCGGCACCTGTCGTCGAGTCAGCTGTCGATGTTGATCATCACGTACGTGCAGTCGTTGCGCTACGAACGTCCTCGCAATGAGCCGTTCGACATTCTCCCGCCCGCGCTGGTGGCGGCGCGACGGACGGGAGATTGCGATTCAAAAGCCCTGCTCGCCTACATGCTGCTCAAGGGCGTGGGCGTGGATTGCGTCCTGTTGCGAGCGGCCTCTCTGCAACACGTGGCGCTGGGCGTGCGACTCCCGGCCTCCGGCTTCTCTGTGCCGCACCAGGGCAAGCGCTACTTCTACGTGGAGATGACGTATCCAGATTGGCCGGTGGGAACTGTGCCGCCTGAGTACCAACGCGCCGCCGCATGGAAAGCACTGCCGGTGGAGTAGGACTTGGCGTCGCGCAAACTGAGAGCGTTAGACCCAGTTCTCGAGGCGAAGTCCTTCGATCACGCTGAACTCGCGAACGTTGTTGGTAGCCAAGACGAGTCCTCGACCAAGCGCCTGCGCGGCGATCAACATGTCGTTTGCACCTACCGGTTTGCCTTTCCGTTCGAGCTTGGAGCGCAGCTCCGCATAAATCGCAGCGTCTGAGCGCGTGAATTCAAGGACCATGAGAGGCGCGAGAAACGAGTCCAAGAGTCGTAAGCTCTTCGCACTTCCCTTCTTCATCAGACCAGCACGAAGCTCCGACTCGACGATGACACTGACCATCAGGTTCGCGCGATCCTCTGCGAACATCCGGCGGGTCGGTGATTCGTCTCCCCGCAAGATGTAGCTGCAGATGTTGGTATCGAGCAGATACTTCACGAGACATCCTCAAGCGGCTCGGGAGGGGGATCAGCTGGCAACTCGAGGTCTTTGAAGAGGTGCGCATTTTTCTCGAGAGTCTCCCGGTACCCAGCGGGCCAGCCGGCCGTAGGCTCAAGGACAACGCGCTCTCCCTCACGATGGACCCTCACTTCGGTTCCACTGAAGCGGAACTCTTTCGGCAAGCGGACGGCCTGGCTGCCACCGTGCTTGAACAGCTTGGCGCGTAAGGTCCCGCTCACCTCGTTCGAGGTCTTCTTCTTTCGCTTTGTCTTCTTGTTGCGTGTCATGTCGAGTCCATTCGTATCTACATAGTATAGCTATGAAGGTCGGGACTCAGCAATCCCGCGTGTACGGCAGTCTCGCGGCTTCCTGGTACTGTTCACTTCAAAGTCTCGGTCCCCCGGCGAGCGGCTTGTACGGGAAATAGAGGTTGCGCACGAAGCGGGTGAAGACGTGCTGCTCGTTCCATCTTTGTCGCGCCTGTCCATAAACACCGGGCGCTCGGTAGTCGTGGTCGGTGAACGAAGTGACGAACTCTTTCTCCGTGTAGATGGCGAAGACCTCATCCACCGCGGCCTTCCTGCGATAGGTGCGCAGCTTCGCGCGATACACCTCGTCCCGCTCGTCTTCCGTGAACGCGAGTGACATCAGCGCGTGCGCCATTTCATGCACGACAAGTCCCTGCTCGGTCTTGAGCTTGTCCTGCTTGAACGCGATGCGCGCGGCTGGCCAAGACGGGTGGTCCCAGAAAAGTCCAGCGGCATTCGGCGAGACATTCTTCGGATAGCCGTATTTCCAGAGCGGATGACCGGGCGGAATCAGCTCGACGCGCAGGGGCCGCGCTTCTTTCAACCGCGCCGGCAAAGTCGGGTTGCCTTCGAGCTGACGAGCCAGCTGTGTCTTGACGAGCTGAACCAATTCGTCCCGCGCTCCGTGCGTGTCCAGCTTCAGGTGGCTCTGCAGATACGCGGTCGCCTTCGCCTTTCCGTCGACGGGCGGCGTCCCTCCCTGCGCTTCAAACACGTCCCCCGCGGTGAGCAGGGTGAAGGCGCCCAACGGGAGACGCTTGGCGATGTCCGCGGCGAGGGGCGTTGCCTCGGGCGACGAGCCGTCCGTCATCTCGAAGCGGTCCGCGAGCTCTTCCGGTCGCATGCGGTCTCCCTGCAGCCATCTCAAGGTAACGGCCAAACCGTGCAGCGGCCAACGCTTGACTCCCACCCCACCGCACAGGCCTCGCTGCCTACCCGCAGAATTCCTACTGCTCCATTGTGGGGAACCACGTGGGGTGATTGGATTCGCGCGTGGAATCCCCAGGCCAACCGGCCGACCTCGAACACATTCTGCAGATCCTCCGGCGCGCGCTCTACCGGGACCCTGACGCTCCCTTTGCGCCCGGGGAGATCGAAGAGCGCGTCTTCGTTCGAGGCCAGGACGAGGCCGGGTTGCTTCTGGTCAGCATCCAGAGCGGCGACGCGTTCTATCAGCTGAAGGTTCCGGATGTTCAGTCGCTGGTGTCGCTGGTGGGTCCGCCGCAACGTCCCGCTCGCGCGGACGACGCGCTGGTGCTTCCGTACGTTCCCAAGACCGCGCCGCAGCTCACGATTACCGAACATCCCGTCGACCGCGCCGGCAAACCTGTCGCGTTGATTCACGGGGGAGAAGCAGCACAGACGATGGAAGGCATTGTCGCGGTGCGTGGCATCGCCTCGCGCGCCGCGGGTTTTACGTCGCGCGGTCCGACCACCGCCGCGCAGAGGGTCGAGTACAAGCCCTTCAACGAAGACGCGATGGCGCTCTGGATGTCCGCCGGTGATGCGTCCGCGAACCGGAGAGAGATCTGCGGCGTGGGTGCGTTCGACATGGCCGGTGGTGAAGGCAGCGTCGAAGGCTCCGCGGGTGCTGCGAGCGATATGGCGTCTCGCGCGTTCGGCGACGCGCTGGCGGCGATTCACGCGGGGGGAGAGCCGCAGGAGACGCTGCGCGACGGCGTGCACAAGGCGAGCGACGCGGTGCGCGGTCTGGGCGTGGGCGCGGTGTCAACGTTCACCGCCGCGGTGCTCATCACCGAGTTCAAGGAGGGCGTGGTGTCGTCGCGCTGCGTCTACGTGGCGACCGTGGGCGATTCGCGCGCGCTGCTCATCGACAAGAAGGGCACGCTCAAGAACAAGTCACGACTGCACAACCTGGGCGCCAACATCGCCGCGGGAGAAGTGCCCGACGCGGCGCCCGCCACCGCGCACCAGTTCGCCAGCGCGCTCTCTCGCGGACTGGGCACGGAGAACGACATTCCCGATCTCTACGTCTGGCCTACCGAACCCGGCGATCGCGTGCTGGTTGAGACGGACGGCATTGGCGACGCGCGCGAGTTCGAACAGATGCCCGTGGGGACTTGGCATGCCGACAAGTGCGCGGAGGATCAATCGAAGATCCTCGCCCACGTTCAGAACGCGCCGGACGTGGTGAAGACGGTCGTCAGCTACGCGTTGGATCAAATGGCCGAACGGTACGGAAAGCCGGACAACGTGGGGCTGGCGGTGCTCGAGGTCCTGGACGTCACCAGGTAGCGACACGGCCTGTCTTCCGTGGACGATTCCGGGCGCGGGCTCGTTTTCGCACGACCGGGGGCGCTCTCGTTTCTCGGTGGCGGTCTTTCCTCCGCGAGAGTTGGGGCCTGCGAGCAAAGAGCGCACGGAACGCCTGAGAGCACAGGAGCACACGCTTCGCCCTCTACGTCTCTACGGATACGTGCAGTAGTTGGGGCAGCTGAGGATTTCTGAGTAGGCCTGGCCTGGCGCGCAGTACGGCGTGGAGTTGGGCGAGCAGCGCTTAGACAAATTCTGCGTGGTGCAGGTCTGGTGCAGTCCGTTGCTTCCCACGGGGCAGTCAGAGGTCGACGCGCATTCGCAGCGGCCGGTGGTGGACGCGGGACGTGGTGAACAGACGGTGTCCAGCTCCACCGCCTTGCAGTTGCCGCTTGCGCACTTGAAGCCGCAGCCTCCGCAGTTCGCCGGGTCCGTGGAGATGTTCACGCATTGTTTGTTGCAACAGCGGTTCGCGGCGAGAGGCCCGCACTTGGCTCCCTCCGCCAGAAGTCCGGAGTCGACGCACTGGTTGTTCATGCACGTACGGGTCACGCACTCATTGGAGGGGCAGCTCACGCCTCCTGTGCAGGCTCCGGCCCCGTTGCAGGTTGTCCCTTCGAGACACGCGTTGCTCTGAACGCAGGGCGTGGCTGCGGCCTTGGGCGGGTAGACGCACTGGCCCGTCATCTTGTCGCAGACGCCCGCGGTCTCGTAGCAGCTGCTGGGTGGCGAGGCGCAAAGCTTTACTGTTCCTGCTCCGCACCTTCCCGCCGCGTTGCAGACGGTGCCGGTGGTACAGGGATCTCCGTCCTCGCAAGCTGTTCCGGTGGCCTTCGCGGTGTACGCGCATTGACCGGTGGCCCTGTCGCACGTACCCAGCGCTTCGAAACACGGGTTGGGGGGCGTGTTGCAAACGACTTCCGCTCCTCCCGCGCAGTCCCCCTTTCCGTCGCAGGTCTGTCCACTCGCGCAGGAGTTGGTGGCGTTGCACAACGAGCCTGCCGGCTTCGGCGCGTAGAGACACTCGCCGGTCATGTCGTTGCACATGCCGGGCGAGGCGAGGCACGTGTTGGCGGTTCCTGCGCAAACCTTTCGATTGCCTCCGGTACACGCTCCGACGGCGCAGCGCTCTCCGGATGTGCAGAGGTTTCCGTCGTCGCACGCCTGCAGGTTGCAGTCGGGATCAGCGCAGTCTGGTTTGCCGTCGCAGTCGTTGTCGAAGCCGTCCGCGCATTGCACCTCTGGGCCGGAGCAGGTGGTGCAGGTGCCTCGGTAGCACGTTGGGCTGGGGTCGGCGGGACAGGTCAGTCCTTCGCAGGAGCGATCCGCGCACGCTCCGTCATGACAGACTTCGCCTTCGGCGCACGCTTCGCCCTCGCAGGACGTCATCACGCAGGTGCCGTGCACGCAGGCGGCTCCCCACGGGCAGCGCATTCCGAAGCACGCGGTCTCGACGCAATGACCTTGATCGCACGCGGCGCCGTTCGCGCAGGTCACGCCCGCGCAGTTCTTGGCGGTGCAGAGGCCTCGCGCGCAGACCTCACCACTGGCGCAGGTCACTCCAATGCAGCTGGCAGTCACGCACTTATTGCTCTGGCAGACTTCGCCTGCTCGGCAGGCGTCGGTCGAGCAATCTCGGGCGTAGCACGCGCCCTTCGCGCACATCTCTTCCGCGCCGCAGACCACGCCAATGCAGCTGTTGTCGACACAGGCGCCGCTCTGACAGACCTGCTGAGCGCCGCAGAGCACTCCGGTACAGGAGGGGTTGTAGCAGGTGCCGCGTACGCAGACGGCTCCCTCCGCGCAGCTCGTGCATCCCACGCACTTCGAATCGCGACAGATGAGCTCCAGGCTTCCGCACTCGTCTGTCCGCGTGCAGGGTTTGGAGGGCGCGGCGCACGCGACGAGCAACAGACTGAACGCATAGCAGATCAGCGTGGTGGTTCGGCGCATGGAGGTCCCCGTATAGTGTAGCCGTCGCCCTGATCGAAAGGCCTCCCGTTCGTGAGCACGCTCGTCTACTCCACGGTCGCTTACGACGCGCTTCGGGACGAGCTCTGCCGTCTCCGCAACTTGGAGGCTGGCCAAGTCAAACGCCAGGTCTTCCCGGACGGCGAGCACTACCAACGGCTGCTCACCGACCCTTCGGCACGGGACGTGGCGGTGCTGGGCGGGACGCTTTCAGACGCGGACACGCTGGAGCTCTACGACCTGGCGTGCGGCGCGGTGGATTGCGGTGCGCGCAGCTTGACGTTGGTCATCCCCTACTTCGGCTACTCGACGATGGAGCGCGCGGAGAGGCGGGGCGAGGTGGTGACGGCGAAGACGCGAGCACGCTTGCTCTCCTCCATTCCTGTTCCCGGTGCGGGCAGTCGCGTACTGCTGCTGGACCTCCACTCCGAGGGCATCCCCTATTACTTCGAAGGCGGTGTCCGGCCGCGACACCTCTACGCGAAGAGGGTGGTGCTCGACATCGCTCGACGGTTGGGTGGCGCCGATTTCGTCATCGCATGCACGGACGCGGGACGGGCGAAGTGGGTGGAGTCGCTCGCCAACGACTTGGGCGTCTCTGCTTCGTTCGTGTTCAAGCGGCGGCTGGATGGAGAACGCACGCAGATCACCGCGGTGAGCGCGGCGGTACAGGGCAAGCGGGTGATCATTTATGACGATATGATCCGCACCGGCAGCTCGTTGATCAACGCCGCCCGCGCCTACGCCGACGCGGGCGCCACCTCGATCGCTGCCGTCACCACGCACGGTATTTTTCCGGGAGATGCGCTGCAGCGGATCCGCGAGACCGGCTTGTTTGAGCGCATCGTGTGTACGGACAGCCATCCGCGGGCGCTCGCGCTGCGCTGTGACTTTCTTCAAGTGGAGAGTGTCGCCGGCGTGCTCGCTGAACATTTGTGAATGCGTCGTCGTTTCGAAGTCGCAAAGGATTTGCAGCTCGAACCCACTGCTGTGCGCGAAGTGGCGCGCGGTTCGGGCTCATAGGCGAAAGTGTCTGAGGGATA
>JBQTKE010000363.1:0-12093 GCA_052386435.1 Myxococcaceae bacterium | reverse complement strand
TCAGGCGCTGGACCAGGAAGGAGACGTTCGGCGTGGTGAGTATGACGGTCTTGGGATCGTGATCAAACTGCGTGCGGAGCCGCTCGAGAAACTGCTCTGGCTCCTTGAGGTGCTCGATCACGTCCAGCAGCAGCAGGTACTTGTACTTGCTGACGTCGAACGTGGGGGGCGCATCCAGGTCTTGCACGAACACTTTGACCTTCGGGTCCTTCTCTCGCGGCGCGTACTGATCGACGACGGCGACATCACAGCCTTTGTGAACCAACTCCTGCGCCATGCCGCCGGGCCCCGCACCAATGTCCATCACCTTGGCACCCTCCGGGACTGCGTTGAGCGCGAAGGAGTGACTGCTCGCGTAGCCCAGCTTCAAGTCGTAGTGCGCGTTCTCGTGCGGCTCGGAGTCAAAACGCCGTTGGTAAAGCAAGCCAGAACGGTGCGCGGCGTTCTTGGCCGTCGCGATGAGGACGTCCTTGGCGTACTTCATCCCGTTCACGCGGCAGATCTCAGTGCCGTAGTAGGTGGGAATGGGGAGCTCTTGAATGCGCAGACCGGCATTGAAGAGCTGGATGATGATCTCAGTGTCGAAGTGGAAGTCGTTCGAGTTGAGCTTGAAAGGAATCCGCTGGAGCGCCGCCGTGGAATAGATGCGGTAGCCGCTGTGGAACTCCGACAGCCGCGTTCCCAGCAAGGTGTTCTGAATCCGGGTGAGGACCTTGTTGCCCACGTATTTGTAGACGGGCATTCCACCCTTGAGCGCACCGAAGGTCGACATCATCCGGCTGCCGAAAACCGCATCCGCTTCACCGTCCGCCAACGGCTTCACCAGGCGCGGGAGCTCTTCGGGCGCGTATTGGCCATCGCCGTGCACCATCGCGACAAAGTTGAACTTCTCCGCCAGCGCAAAGCCGTAGCCGATCTTCTGGTTGCCGCCGTAGCCCTGGTTGTATTCGTTGCGCAGCACCGTCATCCGAATTTCCGGGTGGTGCTCTTTGTACTCACGCCCGATGGCGAAAGTGCGGTCTTCGGACGCGTCGTCAACGATGAGAATTTCCGCGTCGTACGTCGAAAAAATCTCCGTGGGGATTCGCTCCAACACCTTCCGGAGGGTGGATTCCGCGAAATAGGCGATGACGAAAATGAGCAACCGTTGCTTCGGAACCAGCGCCATGAAAACTCCTACCGCCGCGCGTTCCGCACGGATGAGAAAGGTCTTCGTTCTTTAATGCGGACCCTCTGACCCTTTCAAGTTTGCGGTCGGGGTGAGGTCGTGAATGAGGACGGTGAAGCCAGCCACGTGGGCATGCCGAATGACTCCTCCCCGCGCGGCCAGGATCGGGAGCACCCCTGCGGGCGACGCGCGAGGCTCCGAGGGGTGAAAGATGTATGCCGTGCGCTGGGCCTGATGGAGTTGAGCCCGATAAGGGGGATAGCGATCCTCACCGGCTTCTATCGGGACCACCGTCGGGGACTCTTTCCACAGGAACGTGAGCCGATAGGCGAGCCAGTACTGCGCCGCGGCGGCATCGATGCCCTGGGTGCGCAGCCATTGGCCCAGGACTTGTTCTTCAGCGGCGATTCCGCGCGCGTCTCTCCGAGGAAGAGGTCCATTCACGTAAGGGCCGTAGCTCAGCCAACCCCCCAGGGCGGCCGACGCTGCGTAGGGAAGCAGGTACGCGGCCAAGCTCACCGTTCGCAGGCGGAAGGCCAAAGCTGCCAAGCCGAAGGGTGCAGTCCAGAGAATGGGCGCCAAGTACCGCGTGGACCACATGTCCGAAGGCATGGTGGAGACGAGGAACCCTCCCATCGCGCAAGCCGTCACCGTCACCCAAAGGATCGCCAAACGTCGAACGACCCAGGGAAGCGTTTGGGTGAAGGGGGCAAGGACAGCGCAGAGAAAGCCCACCGCGAGCAACACGGCGCCCGTCCATTGCAGCACCGCCACAGCGCTCGGGGCTTCCCAGGGCTGGGGATAGAGTGAGCGGCCCGGTACGAGGACCCGCGTGCCCAAGAGCCACGGCAAACACTCCGTTCTCAGGAGCGCCCAGTTCGGCGCGAGCCGGCGGAACGTGAGCGTCGTCTGAGACGTGCTTGCCAACGCGCTCTGTCTGGGGAGCCAAACCAGGATTGCCCCCAGACACAGTCCCGCGGCGCACGATGCGAAACGGACCATGCGCGGCCGCCAGCCGGGGATGTCCGCACAGCAGAGCAGGGCGAAGACGCCCACTCCGGCCAGCATCTGCAGGCCATAGAGATCGACATAGAGGGAGAACACTCCCAGGAACGTGCCCAGGGCCAGCCAGACCTTTGCCCTCGGCCGCTCTCGAGCGCCATCGAGGAAAAAGACGCTGGCGGCGATGAGCGTGATGCACCACTGGCGGGGTGCGTAGTGAATGACCGCGTTGATCGCTTGCGGCGTGAAGAGCACCGGTATCGACGTCAACGCCGCGGCCCAAGGCGAGAGATGTCGGCGCAACGTTCCGAAGGTGAAGCCGACGAGCAGCAGGTGACCGAACAGGGGTACCGCCATCAGGACCAGCGGCTCCGTTCCGAAGATCGCGAAGGCGAGGGCGATCAACCCCGCGTCGAAAGAACCCTGATACCCCGCGCCCCAGAGGAACGGCGACCACTCGCCGTGGAGCATGTGCATCGACTGAAGGCCGACGATGGCCGCGTCCGAATGAACCCCCGCGGCGTTGAGCAAGGGTGGGATGTGGAAGAGCAACGTGGCAGTGAAAATCGCCACGAGAGGCAGCCACGTCCCATTGAGGCGCTCTCTGCTGACCCGAAATGTCACCGGCCCGCTGCTGCTCGCAGAGGCGAGGGCAGGACAGCGGACGTGGCCCCGGCGCCGTAGGTCGGCAGCTTTGGCACGCTCTTGAGCGGGGGAGCAGCGGCGTCTTTCGCGGAGAGAACCGGCGCTCCAGACAGCCGCCAATCAATCGCCAGGTCTGGGTCGTTCCAGATGACGCTGCGCTCGGCTTCAGGTACGTAGACGTCGGTGCACTTGTAAAGGAAGTCCGCCATATCCGAGAGCACGTAGAACCCGTGGGCGAACCCGGGAGGAACCCAGAGTTGCCGCCGGTTCTCGTCGGAGAGCTCGGCCGCCACGGACTTGCCGAAGTTCGGAGAGCCTTGGCGGATGTCCACGGCGACGTCCAGCACCGTGCCGCGGGTCACCATGACCAGCTTTCCCTGCCCTCGGGGCTCTTGGAAGTGCAGCCCGCGCAAAGTTCCCTTCGCGGAGCGCGACCAGTTGTCCTGGACGAAGGGTAGGCTGATGCCCAACTCCGCGTAACGGTGGGCCTGGAAGATCTCTAGGAAGAAGCCACGCGCGTCGCCAAAGCTCTTCGGCTCCAGCAGCAGGACTTCTGGCAGTGCGGTTTCGAGCACCTTCATTCGCGCGCCCCTTCATTCTTGATCAACTGAATCAGGTATTGGCCGTACTCGTTCTTACGCATCGGGTCGGCCAGCTTCTCCACCTGCTGCGCGTTGATGTAGCCCATGCGGAACGCGATCTCCTCCGGGCAGGCGACCTTCAGGCCCTGACGCTCTTCGATGATCTGAATGAACGTGGAAGCCTCCATCAAAGACTCGTGCGTGCCCGTGTCGAGCCACGCGTAGCCGCGCCCCATCAGCTCCACGCGCAGCTGCTTTCGCCGCAGGTACTCGATGTTGACGTCGGTGATCTCCAGCTCGCCGCGCGCGGAGGGTTTGAGGTCGGCGGCGATGTCGATGACCTGGTTGTCGTAGAAGTAGAGACCGGTGACGGCGTAGTTCGACTTGGGTTGCTTCGGCTTCTCGACCAGACTCACCGCTTCGTTCTTGTCGTTGAGCTCAACGACCCCGTAGCGCTCCGGATCCTTCACGTAGTAGCCGAAGACCGTCGCGCCCTCGGTCCGCTTCGCAGAGCGTTTCACCAGCTCCGAGAACCCGTGGCCGTAGAAGATGTTGTCGCCCAGGACCAACGCGACGCTGTCCTTGCCCACGAACGACTTCCCAATGCGGAACGCCTGGGCCAGGCCGTCTGGAGAAGGTTGGATCGCGTAAGAGAGCGAAAGCCCCCACTGCTTGCCGTCGCCTAGGAGCTCTTCGAAACGCGGCAGATCGCTGGGAGTCGAGATGATCAGAATCTCCCGGATCCCCGCCAGCATCAGCGTGGTCAGCGGGTAGTAGATCATTGGCTTGTCGAAGATGGGGAGCAGCTGCTTCGACACGACCCGAGTGAGCGGATAGAGCCGCGTGCCAGAGCCACCTGCGAGGACAATTCCTTTCATGCGCAGGCCCTATAGCCGGGGCACCCTAGGGGTTCAAGGAAGCGGCTGCGCCTGTCATCTCGCGGAGCGCGTCGACTCCCGAAAGACGCTCGCGACCCGCCGATTGAGCTCGGAGCCGCGGCGCTTGAGATTGTCAAACGCGACTACCGGAGGGTCTCTTCTCGGAAACGCGCCAGCGCTTCGCCAAGCGAAAACGGCTTTACGCTCAACGCCTCGCGGGCCTTGTCCACTTTGAGGCCGCTGCGAAGCGGGCGCGGGCTGGCGAGGTTGAGGTCTTTAAGCTTGGTGGGAACCAGCTTCTTCGCGTCGAGTCCGAAGACCTTGCACATGGCTTCGCCGAACGAGACGCGGTTCACCACATCCGCGCCGCAGATGTTCCAGATGCCGGTGAGCTTGCGTTCGGCGAGCTCTCCCAGCATGGCTGCGACGTTCGAGGCCAAGCTGGGACTCACGAACTGATCTTCGAAGAGCTTCACCGGCTGCTCGCCCTTGAGCGTCTCGTAGAGCCAGCTGCCGAAGTTGGGTCGTGCGGACGGAGGCCAGCCGAAGACGACGGCGGTTCGAGCAATGGACCAGCTGGGCGCGAGAACCTGCACGGCCTGCTCCGCCATGTACTTGGTGATCGCGTAGACCCCGCGCGGATTGGGGGTGTCGGTCTCGGAATAGGGGCCGTGGTTCCCGTCGAAGACGTAGTCCGTGGAGACGTGAACCAAGTGGGCGCCGTGCTCACGGCAGGCCTTGGCCACGTTCTCGGTCGCGGTGACGTTGCCCGCGTAGGCGCCCAGTGGATCTTTCTCGCAGCGATCCACTTCGGTCATCGAAGCGGGATGCACGACCGCGTCAGGCCTATGCCGGGCCAGCGCCGCGTTCACGGCGGTGGCATCGGTGAGATCGACGGAGGCGTAGGCCACGTCCGCGGCGAAGCGTTTCGGTCCGCGACCCAGCGCGAGGACATCGTGGCCTTTCCCCGCGGCCAGCGCGCTCAGTCTCGAGCCGACCAGCCCATTGGCACCGGTGACGAGCAGCTTCATGCTGCCAGCCGCGACCGGTACTGGGTGTCGAAGTACTCGCGGTACGCGCCGCTCATCACGCGCTCCCACCACGAGCGGTTGTCGACGTACCACTTCACGGTGTCCGCGAGCCCCTGCTCGAAGGTATGCGCGGGCGTCCAGCCCAGCTCGGTGCGCGTCTTGGTGGGATCAATCGCGTAGCGACGGTCGTGACCGGGGCGATCCTTCACGTACTTGATCAACGTCTCGGGCTTGCCGAGCAGACCCAGCACCAGCTTCACGATCTCGATGTTCTTCCGCTCCGCACCGCCGCCGATGTTGTAGACCTCGCCGCGCCGGCCTTTTTCGAGAATGACGGTGAGCGCCGAGCAGTGGTCTTCCACGTGCAACCAGTCGCGCACGTTCGCGCCATCGCCGTAGACGGGGAGCGGTTTGTCGTTGAGCGCGTTCACCGTCATCAGCGGGATGAGCTTCTCCGGGAACTGATAGCGGCCGTAGTTGTTGGAACAGCGCGAGACCACCACGTCCATTCCGTACGTGTGCGCGTAGGCCAGGGCGATCAGGTCCGCGCTGGTCTTGGAGGCGGAGTACGGGCTGGAAGGCTGCAGGGGCGACGTCTCGGTGAACGCGCCCGTGGGGCCGAGCGATCCGTAAACCTCGTCCGTGGACACCATCAGGAATCGCTTCACGCCCACCGTGCGGCAGGCCTCGAGGAGCGACTGGGTGCCCAGCACGTTGCTGAGCACGAACTGACCCGGCCCCAAGATCGACCGATCGACATGGCTCTCCGCGGCCAGGTGCATCACCGCGTCCACGGAGTGTTGCCGAAGTACGTGCTCGGCGAGCTCGCGGTTTCCCACGTCGCCCTTCACGAAGATGTGCTTGGGGTCCTTCTCGAGATCCTTGAGGTTCTCCAGATTCGCCGCGTAGGTGAGCGCGTCGTAGTTGATGACCCGCCAGTCGGGCCGATTCGTTCGCAAGCAGCGAACGAGGTTTGACCCGATGAAGCCGCAGCCGCCCGTGACGAGAACGTTCATAAGGGCATCGCTCCTAGGGGATGGACCGCGCCCGCGTCAAGGCGTCGAGTCTGGCGGAAGGGCTTTATGGCAACGCCGCGAGCAGAGCCTTCTCGAGATTCGCCGGCCCCAGCTTCGCGGCGCGACGCCGCTGTCCGTTGATGACGGATTTGCGCAGCTTCGCGGAGTCGCACAGCTCCAGCGCCAGCTCTGCCAGCAGGGGAAAGTCTTTTCGGTCGAACAGCACGCCGCTGCCACCCAGTGTCTCCGCGAGCGCACCGGCGCGGTAGGCGAGCACCGGCAGATCGCAGCACATCGCTTCCACGGGAGGCACGCCAAAGCCCTCGTGCTCGCTCATCGACACGAGGAGGCTTGCGCCCCAGTAACAGGCCACGAGCTGGGCGTGGGTCACCCGACCCAGAAACCGCGCGCCCGGCAGGCGCAGGCTCAACGTGCGCAGCTTGCGGAAGTAGTCGCTGCCTTCGTCGTAGCCACCCGCGATGATGAGCCGCGCTTCGGGACGGAGTTGGACGACTTCGGCGTAGAGCGCGATCGCATCTTCGATGCGCTTGTGCGCCTGGATCCGAGAGACCACCAGCAGCACCGGACCTTCACGGCCGCGCAGCTCCCGAAGAAGAGCGTCGTCCGCCAGATGCTCGCGAAAGCGCTCCGCCTCCACCGCCAACGGCACCACCGAGACCTTGCGGTAACCTGCCTCCCGCAGCTCGTTGGCGCTGAACTGGCTCGCGCTTAGGCCCAGGTCGACGAACGGCGCCATGGCGGCCAGCTGCGCCCTCCCAGAGCGGAGCGCGTGGAAGAGCTGGGTTCCCTCGAAGAACCGCTCCGGGCTGAGGTTGTGAAACATCACGCCGCGCCGACAGGGGTAGCGCAGCAGCTTGCCGCTCAGGTCCGAGCCGATGCCGTGGTGGTAGAGCACCCAGTCTTCGGAGCTCGGCACCAGCTCTGCGACCGGGCGCATCTGTTCGTTGAAAGCCGCGTCCTGCGAGTAAATGCGTCCTGCTCGGCCGTGCTCCTCCAGGGCGCGCTGAAACTGCAGCGCGGAGGTGGAGGTGGCGTCGCCTTCGCGGAACGTCGGGACAAGCTGGTGCACCCGCGAGGCATATGCCCTTCGCTCGGCGAGAGCGCTCATCGCCGCGTCGCGGAAGAGGACACCGGTTGGGCCGCTTCGTCGAGCTCCAGGCTCCAGCGGTGGACGGGATCCACGAGTCCGCCCTCCGCCGCGATGCCGGTCACGTCGAAGCTGCAGATGTTGCGGAGGTGGTCGTACGGATTTCCCGTCGTGGTGTCCGCGAAGACGTCGACGTTGTACCGACCCGGCGTCAGCGAGAGCCGCGGCAGGTGCAGAACCACCTTTCCGCTGCCGCGCAGCGCGGCCACGCCGAATTCGCGTGGCCCCGCGACCAGCGCGTAAACGATGGGACCACCGTCTCGCTTGAGGCGCATCGAGACGACCAGGTCGTTCACCGGCGCACGGGCGGTGAACTCGATCTCCAGCTCGGCGGGCTCCGCGGTGCTGGCGGTGCGATCCTTGGGGCGAATGCTGACCGCGCCCAGACGAAGCTCCGACGCCGGGTTCACCGCGGGCAGCGAAGGCAGCGCGGTTCCAGGTGAAGAAAGCGCCGAGTGACCCGTGGATTCAGACTCTGCTTCAGCCTTCGCGACGGCTTCACGGTACTGGTCCACCACCAACGCGGGATCGCCGACGAGGCGCGCTTTGCCACCGTCGATCCAGGCCACGGTGTCGCACCACTCGCGCACCGTGCCCAGGTCGTGGGTCACCACCACGATGGTTTTCCCGGCGCGCTTGAACTCGTTCATCTTCGCGGCGGAGCGCTTGGCGAAGTGCTCGTCACCCACGGCGAGAATCTCGTCGATGATCAGCACTTCGGGATCGACGTGGGTCGCCACTGCGAAGGCCAGTCGCATGAACATGCCGCTGGAGTACGCGCGGACCGGCTCGTCGATGAAGTCACCCAGCTCCGCGAACTCGATGATCTCATCCACCCGGCTGCGCACCTCGCGCGCGCTCATCGCCAGGATGATGCCGTTGATCATGATGTTTTCGCGCCCGGAGAACTCCGGGTGAAACCCGGCGCCCAGCTCCAGCAGCGCGGAGATTCGGCCGTTGACCTTCACGGTCCCGCTGGTCGGCGTGTAGATGCCGGTGATCAGCTTGAGCAGCGTGCTCTTTCCAGAGCCGTTGCGCCCAATGATGCCCACTGTACGGCCCTTGGGAATGGACAGGTCCACGCCCTTGAGCGCTTCGATGTACATCGACGGGTTCTTCGACTTGTTCCGTCCGGTGATCCACCGCACCAGCTCCGACTTGAGGGTCGTGTGCTGCGGTTTGATCGTCCGCTTCTTGAAGTGCTTGGTGACGCCCTCGAGCGTGATCGCGTCCATGGTCGGGGCGGTCCTTACGCCAGCTCGGCGAATTCTTCGCGCCGGTGTTCGAAGATCAAGGCGGAGAGCCAAAGGAGCGCCAGCGAGAAGAGGCCAACAGCCGCCAGCGGCCGCAGTGGGGGAAGGGCGTGGTCGAGGAAGATGCTCCGGTAGGCGAGGACGATCGCCGCCATGGGGTTGGCGTACTCGATCCACGCCTTGTCCGGCGTCATCGGCCACAACACCGGGGTGAGGAAGAACGCCAGCATCACCAATGTGGCCACGATGTGCTGCAGATCCCGGAACGCCACGTTGAGCGCGGAGAGCAGGTACGTGAGCGCCAGGGTGAACAAGGTCTGGATGCCGAGAATCACCGGGAAGAGGACCACGTGCCAGGTGGGCCAGATGCCGTAAGCGCCGCCCAGCGCGACCAGCAGCGGCAGCGAGAGCACGTAGTTGGCGAGGTTCGCCGCGACCACGGTTGCGGGCAGCACCTGCGCGGGGAAGCGCACCTTGGTGAGCAGGTCGCGGCGGTCGCTGATGGTGCTGGTGCCCGCGACCAGGGTCGTGGAGAAGCAGATCCACGGGAGCAGGCCCACGAACAGGAAGTAGGGGTAGTTCGGCATCCCTTGCTTCAGGACCACCGTGAACATCAGCACATAGACCAGCATGTGCAGCGTCGGGTTCAGGAACGTCCAGAGAAAGCCTAAAAGTGACGCTCGGTAGCGCGCTTTGAGCTCGCGCACGGTGAGACTCGAGACGAGCGCGCGGTACTGGTACAGCTCGCGGAGGTTGCGAATCACGTCGCGGCTCTTACCGTGCGCCTTCGGGAAGCGTCAACCGACGGTACTGGCAGTGCGGTCCGCCTCCGAGCTTGGGGGGCAAGCTGCCCGGGTCACGGCCCCCAAGCCGCGTCGGGGCAGCGGTAAACGTCCAGGATTCCGCCGAAAGCGTCCTCGTACGAACGGTCGCGAAGGAAGGGCGCGATGACGGGCTGCTCCAGCAGGCGAACCGCCGCAGAGACGGGACCGCTGCGGTGCTGCAGCTCACGCTTGCTTCCGCGTTTGACCAGAAGGAAGCGCAGGTCCGCACTCCGGCACACGCCTGCCAGGTCGTCGAGGCTGTGCACGCCGCCGAGCTGCCCGGTGAAGGTCGCTTGCGCATCCCTCCAACGCCGCGTCTCAGTGAAGTTGAAGCCGCTCGTCCACAGCGGGAGCTCCGCGTACCAAGGGCTTCCACCCACGAACGCAAATGCGCCGCCGGCCTCCGAGCGCTGCACGTAGCGGAGCGCGGTCTCGTACGGGAAGTAAGCAGTGGTGGTGATCCGCATCTGCGGCCAGAGCTGGTACCCGGTGTCTTGGTTGAGCCGGCCATTCACCTGCACGGTGTAGAGCGAGAGCAGACCCAACGCCGCTGCCACCACACCTCGGGCCCTCGGTGAGGTGAACGCTCCCGCTGCACCCGCGACGGCGACCGCGACGAACGGGGTGACGTACTCCGCCTGGTAGCGCCCGACGCCCCAGAGGTATGGCCAGATGGTGAAGTACACGGCGTACGCGGGGATCGCCATTGTCAGCACCCAGGCTCCCCGCTTGAGCAGCGGCACCGCCAGGACCAGCGCGACAACGAACGCGATGATCCAGGGCAGCGTGGTGTTGTTCAGAATGGAGACCGGACCGAGTCCGCCGCGCAGAGACTCCGCGAGCCGAGTCAGCGGCGGGCCGCCCGCATCGTTGACGGCCACGTGACCCAGGTAGCGGGTGTTGAGGAAGTAGGGCGCAGCGACAAGGCCAAGCCCAAAGGTTTGTAAAAGCTCCAAAACGCGAACTCGCAAGGCGCCGGTGAGCAGCAAGAACGCGTAGGTCGCTCCGACCGCGAGCCAGAGCACCGCGGTCGGTTGTCGGAAGAGCGCGCCGAACGCAGTGACGACGCCGGCGGTCAGCATCCAGCCGCGCGCCCGCTCCGGGTAGGTGAGCGCCTGAATCAAAGACAGCAGCACCGCAACCCAGATGCCGTGGCCGTAGATGGACGCCTCAACCGCTTCGGCGACGTAGAAGACGACGGGAATGAAGGCCGTCGCGGCCGCCACGGCGACGGCCCAAGGATGCGCCCAGCGCAAGGAGGTTGGCGAGAGTCGCGCCGCGATGAATCGGTAGAGCGCGAAGGAGACCGCGAGCGAGGTCAGCAGCGACGGCACCCGGAAGGCCCAATCGCTCAGGCCAAACACCAAGTGACTCACGAACGGGAACAGCAGCCGAAGGGGAGGGTGGTTCTCCGGTGGCGGCGCGAGCGCGACCCCGAGCGCGGCGAAGAGGGCCATCGACACCCAGAACGCAACGCGGCGGCGCGAGGCGCTCAGTCGCTGGGTCCACCAGGTCGCCGCGACCAGAAGGACAAGTGCTCCGAAAGAGACGGCACGCCAGAGCTCCTCCACCGCGAAGGTGCGCACGTCGAAGCGTCGCCACGTGACCGCGTAGGCCCATTCGCGCGAGACAGGTCGAAGCGCGTCCGCCCAACTTCCCAACGCGCTCACACCGAAGGCCGCGCGGTGGGCGTGGTACAGCTCATCACCGCCCAACGGCTGATTCAGGAACGACGCGTGCGCGGCGAAGAGCACCGCTGCGAGAGCGCCCAGAGCCCCCGTGTCCGCGCGCTGCCAGGAGAAGGCCACGCGCACGTCGCGAAGAAGAAGCGCCGAGCCCGCGATGAAGGCCGCATAGACCGACAGCTGCAACCCGAGTGGGAGCGTGATCGCGTAACGCGTCCAGAACAGCGCCCACACCGCCAATGGCACGGTGACGGCATTGAGCGAGACCGCGATGCGGCCGCTGGCCTGGGGTGCTTCGACGGCGTTCTCGGAGTGCACCGCGGCGAGGTTTCGACCTGTTTGGGTGGCGGCGGACATCTCCGCGCGCTGCTTAGCGGCTGACTAGGAGCGATGCAACGACCGCCGGCTGTCCCGTCACGTTGACCACGGGCTGAGGTCGTTGCTTCGAGCGCAACAGCGCCACCAGCACCAGCTGGGAGACGCCAGCCAGCCCGGCGTGCCACGTCACCTCGGTCCGAGCGCGGGTGAGGCTGCGCAGGTCCGGGAAGAGTCTTCGCGCGACGCCCTCTATGGCTGCCGACGAAAGCTGCTCGCCTTGGAAGGAGAGAATGAGGCGATTGAGATCGCTCTCGTCGTTCTCCAGCGTGACCTGCGTGCCGGGCAGCGACGACAGCGCCTCCGCCACGTCTTGGATGGGCGCGTCGTTCCACACCACGTGCCGCACGCCGATGGTGGGTGTCTGGCCCGCGATGATCGATTCGCGCGTCGCGTGATCAACGGGGAAGTGTTCGATGATCCAGTCCGCGTACTGCCGCTGCGGCGAGATGTGGGCCTGCGAGTCC
>JBQTKE010000362.1:0-19023 GCA_052386435.1 Myxococcaceae bacterium | reverse complement strand
AGGGCAACCTGCTCGACAGGTCATCCGTGAGTGCTCGTGGGCGCTGCTTCTATACGTACGTCGTTGCGGAAGGTCAAAGCGCTGGGTTATTAGAGCGGCGGCCACGCGGTGACGCAGAGGGCCTCCGGCGTGCTGTAAACGAGTCGCTTTCCTCTCACCGCGGAGCCGGTCACTTTATCCGCCACAGGCACCTTTCTTTGCGTCTTTGGGTGCACGTAGAGCAATCGACCGACATCCGCCTGGCCGAAGCCTTCAGCGGGCGACGTCACGCTCTCACGCACGAGCACGTGTTCATGAATGCAGGTGGGCGGTCGCGCGCTCGTCGAGTACGTCTTGATCGCGTCAGTCTCGGGATTCCACGTGATCAGCTCGCCCTCTCCAGCGGAGTCGAGTGTGTCCGGCAAATCTCTCCGCATCACGGTGTAGGGCCCGGCCGCGCAGTCGACGTGCACCGCGGTGCCAAAGAACGTCTCTCGGTTCGAGGCGGGAACGTACGCGTAGAGATCGAACACGGTGCTCACGTAACCGCCGACGGGGCTGAACAACGCGTCGCCTCTCCAGAACGCGTAGTTGCCCTCGGAGCCGACGGTGCTGCGCGTGGTCTCATACTTTCGCCAGCCAGTCGCGAGGTCGTAGAGCGTCAGGGCTCCGTCCTGCACGAAGACCTGGACCACGGACGATTGGAAGCTGGGGTAGACGAATTGGGGAACGGCCTCAACGGGCGGCGACAGCGCGACCTCTGTCCCATCCGTGAACAGCTTCACTGTCGAGATGGCGGGCGGCCCTTCGGTAGGTGTCTCCACCAGAGTGAGCAGGGTGGAGTGCCCGTCCTTGTTCACGCGCGCGCTCGCGGGAGCTGTGACCTGTGTGAGCGGTGTCTCGGTTCCCGAGGACAGGTCCACGCGCGTGACGCTGTTGTCCAGCTTCACTACCGCGGCCACCGCGCCGTCTTCAGAGAGATCGAATTGGCTGACTCCCGTTCCGATCGTCAAGGGCTGGGCGTCGCCGCTCCGCCAGACGTGCGCGACACCGTCCGAGTCCAAGCAGAGCAACGCGCGCGGATGGGTCAAAGGATCCGCGCCGGCGTAGGGACCAAGATCCTCGGGTGCGCCACCACTGCGGAGCGCCTTGTTTCGGCCGCCCTCGGCGTACCAGACGCCACCCTCCGGCAGGAGTTGCGCCGCGGCCACGGCGCCCAAGGGCGTGAGCGTGCGTGTCGGCATCTCATAGAGGAACGTGGAGACGCCGTCGTGGAGCAAGAGCTCGCGTCCGTTTGGGTGGGCTTGCCACCCGGCATTGGCCGCGGTGCTCTGGGCAATCAGCGTCTGCACCGCGCCGGTCGCGAAGTCGAGCGTCACGACTTTCCCGTCGTCGAACAGGAACGCCATCACGCTGCCATCCGAAGCGGTCGCGGTTCTCCGCAGCTCCCCCTCGGCGATGAGGGTCTCCGCACCGGTGTTCAGCGCGATCGCATACACCTTCGGACCCGCGACGGCGTTTGGATCGGTCAGTACTGCTTGCGAACCATCCGGTGAGAACGCGAGCCACGCGAACGCCGCTGTTGTGGTCTTCCTTCCGGTCATCGGATCGAACAGCACGGTGAGGTATTGGCCGTCGACGCGTTTGTAGGCGTAGTGCTGCCCTCGGAAGTCGTAGAGCACGGGCCACGTGTCCGCGGTCACCAGAGTCGACGGCACGTCGCTGTAGCAACGTGGATCCGGTTCGGTGATTCCAGCGTCGAGCTCCCGCTCAGGGACGGAGGCGTCGAGCGTCGTCGGCGACAATGTGCCGGCGTCCGACGCGCCCGCGTCTCCTTCCCGAAGGGCATCGGGCTGTGGAGGCACGGTCGCTGAACAGCCGACTATCACCCAGAGCACTGCGCACACCCAGCGGCGCATTCCGTGCCTCCTCGAGGCATGAAGGAACCTGAACGCGGAAGCTAGGGCGTCGCCGAGGGATCCGCACGACCCACTGCTCACCTGACAACATCAGAATTTCAGTGAGAGCTGGTGCGTGCGCCCCACGGGCCGCGCTTCGATGCCTTCCGCACGAAGTGACTGAGCCAGCTCGTCCGCAAAGCCGTGGTGGGTGACCACCTCACTCGCGCCGGTGCTCTTCGCGTACTCCACCAGGGACGGAAAATCCGCGTGGTCCGAGAGTGGGAACGCCAGGTCCGCGCCACAGCGCTGCGCCGCGAGAGGTCCTTCGATGGCCCAACCCGTGAGGAGCGCGGTCAACCGCGGCTGAAGCTTCGCGACCGCTGCCCCGCGCGCGACGTTGGGCGGAAAGAAAGCGAGCTCTCCCTCGTGCACGCGGCCGGCGTAGCGCCGCACGTTCCGCAGGGTGACTCCAAGCTCCTGGTAGATCTCCGCGATGTCGTAGATGGAGGGATGGGCGCAAATGCGCAGCCCTTTGTCGCCCAAGTACTTGATGGCTTCTTGGCTCTTCCCCAAGGGATAGCCCAAGAGCACGGGCGTGATGTTCCGCGCCAAGGCATCCCTCGCCCAGCTCTCCACGTCCGCGAGGACTTTCTCCTTGGGAGGAAACACGTAACGTGGATGCCCGAACGTCGACTCGGTCACGAGCACATCGCACTCAGCGACTTGCGCGGGTTCGGCGGTCAGCGAGCGAACCCGATTGAGATCCCCGGTGTAGACCACGCGCACGCCGTCGGCTCGGGTCACCCGTAGCTGCGCGGAGCCCAGAATGTGGCCCGCGGGCAGAAGCTCCAGCACCAAGGGCCCCAGCTCGAAGGGCCGGTTGTAGGGAACGGGAAGCGGCGCGGAGATCTTTCCCAACCGGTGGGTCATGAACCTCAGCGTGGCCGCGGTGGCGATCACCCGTTCGTGCCGCGCGATGTGATCCGAATGTCCGTGTGAAACAAACGACAGCTCCGACTTGCGGTGCGCGTCGAAGAAAAGCTGCGTGCCCGTGAGGTGAAGGCCCGCTTTGCGAAGTTCGACGGACATGGGTGGGCCCGTATAGCACTGAACGAGCGCGCGACGCGCGGTTCGGGCGGCGCGGGCGCACGCAACGTCACGTCCGGATCCGCCATCACGGCGACCACAAAGATCCTTCGCTTACGCCCGATACGCGCTCAGGCGGAGCGGGCTCCCGTATTTCTCCAGCGAGCCAGCAGGTACGACGACGCTTCCGCCGCGACCACTCCGCCGAACATCAAAGCCCCGCCGAGGTAGCTGCGAACGGTGAGCACCTCACGTCCCGTCCAACTTGAATAGAAAGCCGCGAAGACCGGCTCGAGTGAGAACACGAGCGCCGCGCGCACCGCGGAGGTTCGAGCCTGCGCCCAGGTCTGCACGCTGATCGCGACCGCGCTCGCAAAGATGCCGCAGACGCCCACCGCGACCAGCAGCGTGCTGGTCCACTCGACATGGGTCGGCGTAAACGGCAGACAGACCGCGCTGTAGAGACAGACGCACCAGAGTTGGACGGCGACGAGTCCAATTGGATGAACCTGGTTCGCGCAGCGTTCAATCAGCGTAATGTGACAGGCGAAGCAGAGTGCACAGCCCAGCGTGAGCAGATCACCCTTAAGCTCCTGCGTACCCTCCGGTGAAGCGAAGCCGCCGGTGAGCACGTAGAGGCCAACGACTGAGAGCGCGACGCCTATCCACGTCGCAACGCGCGGCACCCTGCGCAGCACCGTCATCGAAACGAACGGCACCAGGATCACGCAGAGCCCGGTGATGAACGCGGACCGCGAGGGCGTGGTGTAGACGAGACCGAAGGTCTGCAGCACGTAGCCGCCGAAGAGAAAGACGGAGAGGAGCAGCCCCGCTCTGAGCGTGGGACCGTGGAACAGGTGCAGCCGCGCAACCAGCGTCGCCGCGGTCGCGCCCACGAAGAAGCGCATGACCAGAAACGAAAAGGGGTCCGCGTGATCCAGCGCGCCCTGCACCACCACGAACGTCCCGCCCCAGAAGGCGGTGATGACGGCGAGGACGAGGTCCGCCTTGAGCGGCTTGGCCGGATCCTTCGCTGTGGATCCGACCTCCGTCACTTCCACTACTTCTGCAGCGCCGCGCGCAGCTCGGGCAGAACCTTGAACAGGTCCGCGACGATGCCGTAGTCCGCCACCTGGAAGATGGGCGCTTCGGGATCCTTGTTGATCGCGACGATCGTCTTGGAGCCCTTCATCCCCGCCAGGTGCTGAATCGCGCCGCTGATGCCGGCCGCCACATAGAGCTGAGGCGCCACGACCTTGCCCGTCTGACCGACCTGCAGGTCATTGGGCACCCAGCCCGCGTCGCACACGGCGCGCGAGGCACCGACGGCGGCGTTGAGCTGGTCGGCCAGCGCTTCAATCTCCTTGAAGTCGCCCTTGGTGCCGCGACCGCCGGAGATGACCACGCGCGCTTCGGTGAGCTCAGGACGCGCGCTCTTCACTTCCTTGAAGTCGATGTGCTTGGTTTTGGTGGAGGCTTCGACCTTCGGAGCGAACGCCTTGACTTCACCCGCGCCGCCCGCCGCCGCCGGGCTGAACTCCGTCGCGCGAACCGTGAAGACCTTCACCGGCGTGGCCAGCTTCACCTCGGCGATCACGTTCCCCGCCCACATCGGTCGAGTGAAGGTGATGTCGCTGCCGGAGCCGTCGAACTTCATCACGTCGGTCGCCATGGCGGCCTTCAGCTTCGCGGCCACCCGCGGCATCAGGTCCTTGCCCAAGGCTGTGGACGCGGCGCCCACGAAGTCGGCCTTGAGCGTCTGCACCAGCTCCGTGACCGCAGGAGCGTAGGTCTCAGCGAGGTAGTGCTCGAACAGAGGATTGCTGGCCGAGTGCACGGCCTTCACCCCGTAGCCCTTCAGCTCGTCCGCCGCCTTCGCAGTGTCCTTGCCGAAGATGACGGTGTGAAGCTCAGCGCCGACCTTCTGGGCCAGCTGCGCCCCGGCGCCCAGGGCATGCAGCGACGCCTTTCGAAGTTTTCCATCGGGCTGCAGCTCGGCCACGATCAGTACGGTTGCCATCCTGGAATCCTTTAGTCAGTCAAAAGAGGGAGAAGAAGAGGTCAGACGACCTTCGCTTCATTTTTGAGCTTGTCGACCAGCGTCGCGACGTCCGGCACCTTGATGCCGGCCTTGCGCGCGGGAGGTGCAGCCACCTTGGTGACGGTGAGCTTCGGCGTCACATCCACGCCCAAGCCTGCGGGGTTGAGCTCTTCGATAGGCTTGCTCTTCGCCTTCATGATGCCGGGGAGCGACGCGTAGCGCGGCAAATTCAGACGCAGGTCGGTGGTGACGACCGCGGGGAGTTGGCACTCAACCGTCGCCAAGCCACCGTCGACTTCGCGGATCACCTGAACGCTCTTGCCATCCGCGGCGACCGCGAGCGCCGGAACCTTGTTCTTCTCCTGCTCGGACTCGAAGGACTCGACCTTGGAAGCGAACGTCGCCTGGCCCCAGCCCAGCCACTCCGCGAGGTACTGACCGACCTGGTTCTGATCGTCGTCAATGGACTGCTTGCCCAGGATGACCAGGTCCGGCTTCTCCTTCTCCACGACCTTTTGAAGAAGTCCAGCGATCGCCAGCTGATCCAACGAGCCCGTGTGGTTCACCCAGATTGCCCGGGTCGCGCCCATCGCCAGCGCGTGGCGGAGCTGCTCTTGAACTTCTTTGCCGCCAATCGAAACGACCACCACTTCGCCGGGGCTCTTCGCGACGAGGCGAAGACCTTCTTCGACTGCGATCTCGTCGAACGGGTTGATCTTGTACTTGAGGCCTTCCTGCACGATGCCCGTGCCGTCCGGCTTCACCTTGATCTTGGACTCGGGATCTTCAACTCGCTTCGCTGTGACAAGGATCTTCACGTCGTACTCCTGTCGCTCCAGAAGGGGCGGCGCAGGATGACGCGATGCGCCGCAGGGTCGGTTGATTTACGCATCAACGGCTTCGCAGGCAAGCAGTTGATCAGGTTTTGTAGAGCTCTTTCGCGATCACCATGCGCTGCACCTGAGAGGTGCCTTCGTAGATCTGAATCAGCTTCGCGTCGCGCATCAGCTTCTCCACGGGATACTCCTTGATGTACCCGTAGCCGCCGTAGACCTGCACCGCGTCGGTGGTCACTCGCATCGCCATGTCCGCGGCGAAGCACTTGGCGTAGCTGGAGACGAGGGTGTTCTTCTCGCCGTTGTCGAGCAGCCACGCGGATTGGTACGCGAGGAGTCGCGCCGCCTGCGTGTCCTTGGCCATGTCCGCGAGCATGAACTGAATCGCTTGGAAATCGCGGATGGGCGTGCCGAACTGCTGCCGCTGGGAGGCGTAGTCCATCGAATGCTCGAGCGCCGCGCGGGCAATGCCAATCGCGAACATCGCGGTGAGAGGCCGCGAGTTGTCCAAGGTCTCCATCGCGATCCGAAAGCCTTCGCCCTCTTCTCCAATCCGGTTCGCCACCGGAACGCGCACGTCCTCGAAGGTCAGTGTGACGGTGTTCGAAGCGCGCTGCCCCATCTTGTTCTCGTGCTTGCCGACGGTGAGTCCCGTGGGACGGCCTTCGACGACGAGACAGATGATGCCTTTGTTCCTCTTCGCCTTGTCGAGCGTGCAGAACAGAGAGAGCTGCTCCGCGTATTCGCCGTTGGTGATGAAGCACTTGCTGCCATTGACGACGTAGTGATCGCCGTCGCGGCGCGCGGTGCAGGACATCCCGGCGACGTCAGAGCCAGCGCCGGGCTCGGTGAGCGCGAACGAGGTGAACTTGAGCCGTTCGGTGAAGGGGGCCAGGAAGCGCTGCTTCTGCTGCGGCGAGCCGCCGATGAGAATAGGGAGCAGCGCCAGGTCGTTGGCGATCATCGACGTGGCCACGCCGGCGCAGCCCCACGCCAGCTCTTCGGCCACGATCACTTGATCCACGTGTGAGAGCCCCACGCCGCCGAGCTCCTGCGGAATGGTCATGTTGAGCAGCCCCAGCTCGAACCCCTTGCCAATGAGGTCCTTCGGGAAATGCGACGTCTCGTCGTACTCGGCCGCCTTGGGACGGACCACTTCGCGGGAAAACTTACGGGCGGTGTCTTGAAGCGCGCGCTGCGCTTCGGTCAGAGCGAAATCCATTGAGTCTCCGAAAGAGGGTTACTTCTTGGGGACCTTTTCCCAGTCCGCCAGAAACTTCTTGATACCGAGGTCGGTGAGCGGGTGCTCTGCCAGCTGCTTGATCACGGAGAGCGGGATGGTCGCCACGTCGGCGCCCATGCGAGCAGCAGTGACCACGTGAATTGGGTTGCGCACCGACGCGACCAGCACCTGCGTCTGGTAGTCGTAAGCGCGGTAGATCTCTATGACCTTGGAGACCATCTCCATGCCGTCTTCCGCCACGTCGTCCAGCCGACCCACGAAGGGCGAGACGAAAGTCGCGCCGGCCTTGGCACAGAGCAGAGCTTGGGCGGGCGAGAAGACCAGCGTCACGTTGGTCTGAATGCCTTCGGCAGTCAGCGCTTTGACCGCCTTCATCCCCTCCACGCCCATGGGGATCTTCACCACCACGTTGTCGTGGAGCTTGGCGAGGACGCGGGCCTCTTTGATGAGGTCCGGCCCGTTGAGCGAGACACACTCCGCGCTGATCGGCCCATCCACGATGGTGCAGATCTCTTTGATCGTCTCTTCCAACCCTCGCCCCACCTTCGCGAGCAGGGACGGGTTGGTGGTCACTCCGTCAACGCAGCCCATCTCCTGGGCGGTGCGGATCTCCTTCACGTCGGCGCTGTCGATGAAGAACTTCAAGGCGTGAACTCCTTGGAAATTTGAGGCGTTTGCGCGTACCGGATGCACCCTGCGGCGTCAAGCTGGCAGCAGCGGAATGAAGGGGTGTAGAAGCTGGGGCGAATGTCCGCCCGTCTTCTCAAGACCACCGCCGCGACGAGCAGCACCCTGGAACAGATCGCCTACGCGCGGGAAGTCCTGGACGTGGAAGCCCGAGCGATTCTGGGAGTCAGTCAGAAGATTGGCGAATCGTTCGTGGAAGCGCTGCGACTGCTGCTGGAGTGCGAGGGCCAGGTCGTCGTCACCGGTATGGGCAAGCCCGGGTTCATCGCCCAGAAACTGTCCGCGACCTTGGCCAGCACCGGTATCCCTTCTGTTTACTTGCACCCCGCGGAGGCGCTTCACGGGGATCTCGGCCGGGTTCGCCGCAACGACGTGGTGGTGGCGCTCTCCAACAGTGGAACGACCGAGGAGATTGTTCGACTGCTGCCCGCGTTGAAGAAGCTGGGCGCGAAGATCATCGGCATTACGGGCGATACCCAGTCGCCGTTGGCGAAGAGCTCGGATGTCGTGCTCGACATTGGCCGCATCGACGAAGCCTGCCCCATGGGCCTTGTCCCCACCGCGTCCTCCGCCGCGCTGCACGCCGTGGGCGATGCGTTGGCGATGACGCTCCTCAAGAACCGTCAGTTCACCAGCGCCGAGTACGCCCTGCTTCACCCCGGCGGTAAGCTGGGTCGGTCGGTGATGCGAGTGCACGAAGTCATGCGCGCGGGCGCGGCCAACCCGGTCGTGAGCCAGGACGCGCAGCTCTACGAAGTCGTGGTGGTGATGACCAACACGCCCGGCCGCCCCGGAGCGGCGAACATCGTCGACGATACCGGCCGCATGGTCGGCATCTTCACCGACGGAGATCTGCGCCGTCTCGTCGAGCGCGGGCAGACCAACTTCGATGTCCCCGTGAAATCCGTGATGGGACGGCAGCCGTGCTTCGTCACGCCGGAAGAGCTTGTCCTCTCCGCAGCCACGACGATGCGGGAGGCCAAGGTAGACCAGCTCCCCGTGGTGGACGCGGACGGAAAACCAGTGGGTCTGTTGGACGTGCAAGACCTGCTCGCCGCCAAGTTGGTTTAGGGGTCAGGCTTGCAAGATGGCGCGCTGACCACGTCTTTCGATCCTGGTCCAGTGCGCTCACCGCGCCACGGCCCGCGCCCTTTCGCCTACTTGACGGTGTGAGGCAATGTAGGTATGGGTGCGCAACGCGGTGGCCGGCGCGGCTTGGAGAGGCACAAAAAAATGACGTCAGCAGAGTGGATGAAGAAGCTCTTGGGGGTTGGGTTGGCGGCGGTGGTGGCAACGGGTTGTGGGGCTCCGGAGGCGGTCGTCGATTCGGATGACGCTGTGGGATCCGAGCGCCGCGACATCGTCGACGTGAATCAAACCCCGTCGAAGTACCAGTCCATCGGCAACTGCTGGCTCTATGCGACGGCGAGCTGGGCGGAGTCGCTCCACCTCACCGCGTCCGGCGAGCAGGTGAACCTCTCAGAGTCCTACTGGACCTACTGGAACTGGTTCGACTCGATCATCTCTGGACGCGCGACGATGTCGCTCTCGACAGGCGGCACCTTCCAGACGGCGTCCAGCATCATTCGTCGCTACGGGTGGATGACGGAGAGCGACTTCATTCCGGAGGAAGCCAACGCGGAGAAGTCCAACCGTCAGGCGCTGGCGCTCGCGTTGATCAACCAGTCCCTCTCAAGTGGCGTGCTCAAGGATCCGACCGCGCGCCGGGACCGCGCCACCGTGCGGCTTGAGCTAGACCGGGCGTGGGGTCTCTCGGCGAACGTCGTCGCGGTGCTCGACCAAGTCTTCGCGGCCAACGTCACCCGCACCTTCCCGGACGCGGCGGCCGTGAGCGCTGCCACCGGCACCAGCCTGCGCACTTCTTCCCAGCTCTCCGTTCAATACCTGGCGAGCCCCACCGCGACTGCGGACACCAGCACCACGCTGGCGCAAGCGCTCACCGATTGGACCGAGCTCTACACGCCGACTCCGGGCACCGCCGCGCACCGCTCCTGGGAGAAGCGCGTTCAGCGCGCCATGCACGGCCGGCTTCCAGTCCTCATCACTTGGTTCGTCGACTTCAATGCGCTCAACAACAGGGGCCAGTTCGCCGACGTCCCGGTGACGCCGGGCCGCCAAGGTTTTCACATGACAGTGCTGGAGGACTACGAAGTGGAGAACGTCCCCGGCTTCGGCACCCTCCCGGCTGGCACGCTGGAGAACAACCCGGAGGCGCTCAACGCGGCGCTCTCGGACGAGGCGCAGCTGACCTTCTTCCGGACGAAGAACTCGTGGGGCACTTTCCGTCCCGACCGTCCGTTCGTGGAGGGATTCCCCGGGCACCACGATCTGAACATGAAGTACCTGAATGGTCCCGTGAAGCAGTGCCTGGAGAAGAACGGCGCGACGGATACGACGAATTGCCCGTGGTCGATCGCTCCGTTGATGAGCGGAATCATGCCTCGCGGCTTTTAAGCGAGCTCAACGCTTCAGCGCTCAGGCCACCTTGCTCCAACTGGGAGCGTGGTGGCCTTTCTTCCGGCTCAACACGCGGGTCGCGCTGGCCACCCAAGGAAGGTCGCCCTCTCATCTGCGGCGCCTACCGCAAGGGCTCTCCCGCAGGAGGGGTCGCCTCTGCGGGTTGCTACTGCAACTTGCTCTGCAGCTTCGGCGCGTAGTCAGGCGAGGTGGCCGCGAGCTTGGTCCAAAGCGCCTTCGCGCCCGCCGCGTCTCCCTTGGACTTGAGGGTGTCGCCCAACTTGTCGACCGCCGAGACGTCCGATCTCACCGCGACGGACCAGATGTTGTCCGCCATGGGCTGCCGCTGCAGACCGACCAACGCCCAGGCCATGCCCGCCTTGGCGCGTCCGTTCTCCGGCTGGAAGGGGACAACGCGTTTGTAGATATCGAGCGCGTCCTGAAAACGCGCGTGCGCGAGGTGCTCCTCCCCTTCCTCCACGAGCTTGGCCAACCCTTGCTCCAACTCAGGCGTGCGCTCAGTGTTGCGAACCGCGTCGACCATCTCTTGCGAGAGTGGCCCCGGTCCGGCCTGTCCCCCACCCTGTTGCTGAAAGGGACCTCGCGCCATTGGGGGTCGAGCCTTGGGAAGCCTGGCCGCGGCGATCTTCGCGTCGGCCGCGCGCTTCTCCGCCCACTTCGTGGCACCACCCGCGGCGATGAGCTCGTCGACCTGAGTCTTCAGCTTCAGTGCCCGAGGCGTGCGCGGCGCGCGCGGATGCGCGGCGAGGTAACGCTCCCAAAGTTTCTTTGACTCACCCAGCGCCTTCACCTCGTTGCTCTTGGTGTCGAGCAGCAGCGCGGCCTTCCCGTAGAGACCGGCCTCGTTGCGATCGTCGACCTGCAGAATCCAGTCGTAGTGCTTCGCGGCGCCGGCGCTGTCGGAGGTGAGCACCGCGGCGCGAGCTTGGTAGTCCTCCACCTCCAAAACCGGCTCGAGCGCCGCGCGAGCGCACGCTGCAGCCGCCGCGGACTGTCCCGCCTTCGCCTTCTCCTTCGCCGCCTCCAGCAACGCGGTGAGCGGGGCTTTGGTCCCAGGAGGGCAACCTGCCTCTTCAGGCGCCGGGAGCGACGACGCGGCCTTCTTCCTCTGCGCCAGGAAGAACGAGCGCGTCTCCGCGGCCTTCTGATCCGCCTCGGCCAACGCCTTCGCAGCGTCCTGATATCGCCCCTTCTTGAAGTAGAGCTTTCCCACCGCGGCAGCGACTTCGAACGTCTTGTCCTTGGTGCTTCCCCCGCCGGCCTCGAACTGTTTGAGGAGCTCGTCGGTATCGGTGTCCGACCCGGCGCTCATCGGCGGATGCGACGCGGGCGGGGGCGCGTTCTTCTGTGCATCGCTTAGCGGTGGCGCGCTTCCGCCCACCGGCGGATGGTTCGGCGGCACCTCGGCACCTTCACGCAGCGGCGGCGCCTTCCCCATTGGCGGGTGGTTCGCGGGCAGACCGGCCTTCTCAACTTCCTCCGTGAGTGGCGGCGCCTTGCCGGTCGGCGGGTGATTCGCGGGCAGTCCTTCCTGAGCGAGCGCAACAGCGCTCAGCGCCAACGTGACAAACGCAGCGGTAAGACACCGGTTCATTGTTTCGCCCTCGAACGACTTCTAGGTCTCCGGCCAGCTGGCCGACTCCAACTTGGTGACGTCCTGGTGCAAGAGCTGACCGAGCAGCTTTCGCACCGGGGCGTCCAATATCGGGTGACGCGCGTCGGGCGCAATCTCGCACAAGGGCTCAAGGGCGAAACGGCGATTGTGCAGCTCCAGATGGGGGATCTGCAGCAGGGGCTTGGCCACCACGCGGTCTCCCCAGAGCAGGATGTCGAGGTCGATCGTCCGCGGTCCCCAGTGTTCGGCGGGGGTTCGGCCTAAATCGCGCTCAATCTGCTTGAGGATGGTGAGCAGCTGGACAGGTTCGAGATCCGCTTCAAGCTCGACAACCGCATTGAGAAAGCGCGGCTGCGGCGGCCCGACGGGGGCACTCTCGTACAACGACGAACAGCTCAGCACCGACACCGCGTCGATCCGCGACAGCGCTGCAAGCGCCCCGAGCAGGCGGGCTTCGCGCTCTCCAACGTTCGCGCCCAACCCGATATAGACCTTTTCGTTCAACGCAGACTCTCAACCGAATTGGAGAGCGTTCCGATTCCCTCAATCTCAATCTCCACGCGATCCCCCGTCTTGATGGGTCCCACCCCCGAGGGCGTCCCGGTGCTCACCAAGTCTCCCGGCAGCAAAGTCATGACGTGGGAGATAAAAGACACCAGCCGAGCAGGCGAGAAGATCATGTCCGACGTCCGCGAGTCTTGGCGGAACAGGCCGTTCAATTTGCAGGTGAGGCGAAGGTCCGCAGGTGAGAGGTCGGTGACCATCCACGGTCCCGCGCAGGCGAAGGTGTCGTAGCCCTTTCCACGCGTGTGCTGCACCTCGCGTTTCTGGATGTCGCGAGCGGTGACGTCGTTGAAACAGGTCAGCGCGAAGATCGCCGCTGTGGCCTCGGCTTCAGCAGCGCGGTGCAGCTTTCGCCCGATCACCAGCGCCAGCTCTGCCTCGTGGTGAACCTCTTCGCTCTCGGGTGGGAGCAGGATGGGCTTGCCGGTCGCGTTGAGCGCGGTCGACGGCTTGATGAAAATGAGCGGCTCCGCGGGGACCGGCTTGTTCATCTCCTCCGCGTGCTTGCGGTAGTTCTGGCCCACCGCCACGATCTTGGACGCGTCACTGGGGACCAGCAGCTCTACTTGTTCCAAAGCGACCGGCGAACCACTCCGTTCCACCCCCAGCCACGGCGCACCCGAAAGCGCGGTCACCAACTCGCCGTCGATCACCCCGTAGGCGTCGCTGCCCGCATGTCGAAAACGACAGAACCTCATCGATCACCCAAGATGGCCGACTCAGCCAAGACCGAACCAGCGAGACACCCCTGCACGCTCATGCGATCGGGGCCCCCGCTCAGCTCATCCGAGCGGACCGACAATCGAGCCGTTCTAACCGCAGCATGGGCAACGCCCAAAGCGCAAGTTCGCCCGCCCATGATGCTTGGAGAATGCTGCTGCAAACCGGTTGCGGCAGAAAATCTGCACCGCGAGACCCACTCGAGCACAGAGCCAGGAGCCCTCAAACACCTCCACCTATGACCCAATCCGCGCAGAGGTCTTAGCTCACAGACCGAGGACGTCCCGCATCGCATACAGGCCGGGGCTCTGCTTCACCACCCACAGTGCGGCACGCACCGCGCCGCGCGCAAACTGATCGCGGTTCATCGCCCGGTGAGTCAGCTCGACGCGCTCGCCCTCGCCGAAGAAGAACACGGTGTGCTCGCCCACGACGTCGCCGCCGCGGAGCGCTTGCACGCCAATATCCTTCGCGCCGCGCAGCCCGTTGCGGTCGGTCCTGAAGTCCTTCTCCGTCCGCCCTGTCGCTCGGGCAACTTCCTCCGCCAGTCGCAGCGCAGTGCCAGAGGGAGCGTCCTTCTTCATCCGATGATGGGTCTCGACAATCTCGACATCGAAGCTCTCGCCCAAGACCTTGGCCAACTGTCCCGCCATCTGAATGACGAGGTTCACGCCAACGGACGTGTTGGGGGCGAGCACTATCGGGATCTTGTTCGCGGCCGCGGCGACCTGGGCCTTCGACTCCGGCGTAAATCCCGTGGAGCCAATCACCATAGGCACGCCGCGCGTCGCGCATTCCTTCGCATGTGCCACGCTCGACGCCGCGCTGGTGAAGTCGATCACCACCTGGGTATTGTCCAACGGAAGCGTGGTCGAGACAGAAACACCGAGCGTTTGAGCCAGCTCGCCAACGTCTCTACCGGCGGTGCTCCGGACGGTCCCTCCAACAACCGTGAGGCCTGACGCGGATGCCACGCGCACCAGCGCGCTCCCCATGCGTCCCGCGACTCCGGTGATGACGACGTTGATCACAGCAGACCCAAGCGAGCCAATTCGTCCTTGAGCAGCGCGCCGTTCGCCGCGGTCATCGGCACCAGCGGCGCGCGAATCTCCGTCGTGAACATCCCCATCAGGTGCAGCGCGTGTTTCACCGGAATGGGATTGGACTCAATGAACAGCAACCGGTGCAGCGCATTGAGCTTCACTTGAACGGCCAAGGCCTGCGCGGCGCGACCTGCCCGAGCGTGCGCGACCAGCTCTGACATCAACGTCGGCGCTACGTTCGCCGAGACAGAGATGACACCCTTGCCACCGCACGTGATGAACGGAGCGACCGTGAAGTCGTCACCCGAGAGCAGAGTGATCCGATCCGTCCCCACGCGCTCCACCAGATCCACCGCGCGCACCATACTGCCGGTGGCCTCTTTCAGCGCGGCCACTTCGGAGATCTCGGCCAGCTGCTTCACCGTCTCCGGCAGCAGATCCACACCGGTCCGGCCCGGTACGTTGTACGCGACCAGCGGAAAGCCAGGATGCGCCTTGGCGATCTGTCGGAAGTGCTCAACAAGTCCCGGCTGAGTCGGCTTGTTGTAGTAGGGCGTCACGATCAGCGCGGCCTGAGCGCCCGCCTCGCGCACCATCGACACGCCTTCGATCGTCTCCTGGGTGCTGTTGGATCCGGCGCCCGCGATGACCGGCGCCTTGCCCTTGGCCTCTTCCAGGGCGATGACCACGGCACGCGCTCGCTCCATCGCGTTGAGCGTGACCGCTTCGCCGGTCGTGCCGATCGGGATCAACCCGGATGTCCCGCCTTCCAGCTGGTAGCGGATCAACTTCCGGTAAGCGTCTTCATCCAGCTTGCCGCCCTTGAACGGGGTGGCAGTGCAACCATCGAACCTTCGAGCTTCAAATTCATCGGCGGAATGTACCTCTCAGAGTGACTCACCGCGCCACAGATCTGCCCAACTGTCGCGCTCGCGAATCACCCGGAACGTGCCGCCGTCTACCAGCACTTCACAGGGACGAAGCCGCGAGTTGTAAGTCGACGCCATGCTCATCCCGTAAGCGCCCGCGGTCATCAGAGCCAACTTTTCGCCGCGCTTGGGCAGCACCATCGCCCGAGCGTGGGCGAGCACGTCGCTGGACTCGCAGACCGGCCCCACCACGTCCACTTCGGTGACAGCACCTGCGCGAACCTTCGCCGGTCGAATCTCGTGGTGGGCTTCGTACAGCGCCGGTCGAATCAGGTCGTTCATGCCCGCGTCCACGACCACGAACATCTTCGCCTCGGTCTTCTTCCGGTAGAGCACTTCGGTCAGCAAAAGCCCGGCGTTGCCGACGATGGAGCGTCCCGGCTCAAGCAGCAGCGCCGCCCCCGCCTGAGCGGTCGCACGCTTCACCAGCGACGCGTAGTCCTCCAATGACGGCGGGGTCTCGTCCTTGTACTGGACCCCCAACCCTCCGCCCACGTCCAAGTACCGCAGCGGCAGCCCCTGCGCCTTGAGCGCGCTGTAGAGCTCCGCGACTTTCCCCAGCGCCTCGCTCATGGGCGTTCCATCAGTGAGCTGCGAGCCGATGTGACAATCCACGCCGCGCGCAATCACGCCCTTGAGCTTGCGGCTCTTGGCATAGAGCGCCGCGGCCTCTTCGAACGGAACGCCGAACTTCGACGTCTTCAGCCCGGTCGCGATGTACCGGTGCGTGCGCGGATTCACGTCGGGGTTCACCCGCAACGCAAACGGCGCGGCCTTGCCCAGCTCCCGCCCCACCGCGTCCAACAGCTCCAGCTCCTCCGCGCTCTCCACATTGAAGAGGAGAATCCCCGCCTTGAGCGCGAACGCGATCTCCTCGCGGGTCTTGCCCAGCCCCGCGAAGACGGTGCGCTTGGCGCCGTCCTTGGTCGCCTTCGACACCCGGCGCAGCTCGCCGCCAGAGACGATGTCGAAGCCGGAGCCCAGTCCCGCGAAGATCTTCAGTAGGGCCAGGCTCGAGTTGGCCTTCACCGAGTAACAGACGGTGTGCGGCGTGCTCCCGAACGCGGCGTCCAACGCGAGGAACCGCTCGCGCAGCGCCCGCGCCGAATAGACGTAGGTGGGCGTGCCATGCGCCTGAGCGATCCAATCGACGGGAACTTCGTCCGCGTAGAGCGCGTTGCGTTGGTACGTGAAGCCGGTCAGCTGCCCGCGTCTGGCGGAGGCGCTTCGACGGCTTGATGGCGTGGCGGCTTCGGGTTCCCTTTGATACCGCATGCGGTAACGCCTCCCACTCCCAGCCCAATCAGGAGGGCCCAGAGAAGGTTCCGGCGCGCTCCGATCAGGCATCGCACTAGAACTTCATTCCCACCATGCCGCGGAGCGCTTGAGCCGTCTCCAGCGGGACGGCCGGATTGACCGCGTCGCGCAGACCCGCCATTGGGAACAGCACGGCCCAGGTGAACGACGCCATGAAGCCGTCTTCGGTCTCGTACTGCGCGCCGACGTTGAGCTCCACGCCCAATAGGCTCTCAGTGACGGAGGGCGTGGACGCGGCGTAGATCGACTTCGAACCAATCACCGCGCCGAACGCCTTGAAGCCGTCCGCGATCTCGTAGCTGACGGTGGGCTTGAGGTACATCGCGTCCGTGATCGTGCCGATGATCTCGCGGAAGAGAATCAGGTCGACGCGGTAGTCGCGGTTGAACCGGAAGTTGTTGAGGGTGTTGTCGCTGCATCCGGCCGCGGAGCACACGTACTGCGGTCCCTCGATCTGGCCGGCCAGCGGATTCCCATCCGGATCGCGCCGAACCGTGACACCGGGTCTGGCACCGAAGCCGGGTGCGGTGTCGCCCGACGCGATGCCGTACTCGAGCCCAATGCGAAGCGCGTTGTTCATCAGCTTGTACTCAGCCTGCAGCACGCCGCCATACTGGAAGATGTTGATCGCCTGGTTCGCGCCCGCGTCCTGATCCGCGGTGCTGAGCGCGCGGTTGAGCTTGCCCAAGACGACCTGACCTTCCAGCTCGATGCGGAAATCCTTGCGCTCGAACTTCAGCCACGCGTTCGGAACGTAGAGCGCACCACCGCGCTGCACGGAGCCGTTGGCGAGATCCGTCCGGTCACCGCCCGCGTTCACGAAGGGCGTGTTGTTGAAGTAGGTCGAGTCGTTCTTCTGAAACCGGTAGGTGAAGCGCAGGCCGTAGTTGAAGACGGACTGGTTGTTCTCCAGCTTCGCCTTCGCCTGCTGATCCGTGTCGCGGCGAGCAATGGCCAGAATCAGGCTGTGCGCGTCGTCGCTGTTGGAGAGATCGAACGGCTGGTGCTGCTCGTTGGTGCGCTGGGAGATCGGCCCCTCGACGTTGAAGTCGATCATGGGCGTCACGTAGAAGCCGCTGAACGGCTCGGTGACGAACATCACGCGATCCACCGTGTCGCCGAAGTCGCAGTTTTGGCAGTTGCCGTCGTTGTTCTGCATGCCGAGGCCCCAGTGGGAGCCCATGCGGCCGAAGCGGAGAATGCCGACCGGGGTGCTGACCTCGCCGTAGACGCGCTTCACAGCGATGGAGTCGCTCACCGCGTTTATCGCCGACCTGGGCGGCGCCTGGTTTTCGTAGAAGAGCGAGTATTGCTCACGGTAGCCGCGGGTGAACGCGTACTCCGGCGAGGAGCCCCAGACGACGTTGTCCAACGCGTCGACCTGGGCGCGGATCCGCACCTCTTCAGAGATGTTGATGGTGGGCTCCGCGCGGAAGCGCATGTTGACACCCGCGTTGGTGCGCTCGCCGGGCGCGACAGGAGAGACCGGCCAGAGGTAGTTCCCGCTCGGATCCGGCGTGTTGTAACGGCCGAGATCGAACTTGTGGAAGAGGTCCGGACGCACGCGGAAGTAGCCGTCCAGCGTGAGCAGCTCCAGCTTGCGCTTCTCCTCAACCCACCCTTCCTGCCAACCCTGTGCGGCGGACTGGGTCGCGAGCTGCGCGCGGATCTCTTCGCGCATCTCCTTCTTCGCGTTCTCCACCTTGGCATCGACTTCGCGGCGGACATCGTCCGAGGCGGCAGGGGCCGCTGCGGGCGGGGCCTGTGCGAAGGCCGTGGCGGTCGTAACCAGCAGTGCCGCCAACAAGACTTTGGCCATGACGATCAATCTCCGGGTGTGCATGAACGCTAAGGAAAGGGCGCGCACTTAAGTGCGGCACCCTCCGAGTGTCAACGCGTTAGAACACCACCGGGCTCAGTCAGTTGAATCGACCTGGCTGTTACTTCCGGCTGTTACTTCCGGCTGTTACTTCTTGGGCGGAGGTCCCTGGCGCAGCTCCGTGAGTACACCGGAGGTGCCCTTGGGATGAATGAACGCGATCTTCGCGCCCCCCGCGCCAATCTTGGGCGTCTCGTCGATCAGCGGAGCGCCGCGGGCCTTCAACTCCGTAAGCGCCGCGTCAATGTCGTCGACCTCGAGGCAGATGTGGTGGAGCCCTTCCCCGCGCTTCTCCAGGAATCGAGCGACACCCGTGTTCGGCTCGGTGGGACAGAGCAATTCCACCCGTCCCATGCCGTGGCCAAAGATCGCGGTTCGGACCTTCTGCTCCGCGACCTCTTCAATCTCCGCCAGCTCCAAGCCGAACGCGTCCTTGTAGAACGCGATCGCCTTCTCCAGATCCTTCACTGCGATGGCCACGTGATCGAGGCCCTTGGATTTGACCTTCATGCGCGAACCTTCGCACGTTGGCAGCCCGGACAGAAATGGGTGGTGCGTCCGCCCTGCGTGAAGGACTCGAACGTCGAGCCGCAGCGTCGGCACTCCTCTCCCACGCGTCCGTAGACCAAGAACGGGTTCTCCGTGCCGGGCTCCTCGACATATTCGATCTCGTCGCCGTCCTCT
>JBQTKE010000361.1:0-3538 GCA_052386435.1 Myxococcaceae bacterium | reverse complement strand
CGTCGTAACGCGCCCCCAGCGTGACCGCCCACGGCAGCTCATGCATCACCGCGACGGACCAACCCAACTCGCGCAAGGATCGCCCGACGGCTACTGGATCCGCGACGTAGGCTCCCCGATCCAAGTCCACCCCGCGCACGATCTCCGCCTGAACGGTGAGTACGCCAAACCGGCTCACCCAATGGACTCGAAAGTCCCCGCCAATCGCGAACCGGCGAAAGCTCTCCGATGGTGTCGATGCCTGACCGGGCAACACGTAAAGCTCGGTGAGCTGCACGACGCTGTCTTCATTCAGGTCGCGCCAGACGGTGGAATCCTTGGTCGACGGTGTTCCCGGATGAAAGCCAGAGCCTTCCAAGCCAGAGAGGCCCGCCTCGATGGTGAGCGCGTCCACCGGATGCGTCACCACGCCCACGCGTCCAATCCAATCCTTGCCCGCGTTGGGATCGAGTCCAGGGAAGGCGCGTTCCCCAATAGGCTCGCCGTTCATCATCGCCAGCTCGTAGCGAAGGATCTTCCATCCGCCCTTGAGCCGAAGCCCCAAGTCATAGCTGCCGGGAAAGAGAGCGCGCGCGAACCCAGTGGGCTCCAGGAAGTAGCGGTTGCGCGCGAGCAGGGACGCTTCGTAGCCGAAGGGAATCTGCAAGAGACCCGCGCTGAAAGCGAGGTACGGCGGAGCGCCCGGCTCGGGATTGGACCAGCGCGCGCTCACGTCGGCTTCGGCGAGGCGCAGGGTTAGGCCTTGGAGGGTGTCGGCCTCAATCTCCACGCCCGCGGAGAAGACGCCTTGGTCCGCGCCAGCGCGTATACGTCCTCGGCGCAGGAGGATGCGGTTCTGGTTCAGCGGCTGCGCAGTGGCTGGATTGACCTCGTCCTGAGACCCCTCGTTGACCATGACAGTGTCGACTTGAAAGTAGCCGGTGAGGGTGAGCGACACCGGAACGCCCGCGGCTCGGAAGAAGAGCTGCGGTTCTGTCGCGGCCGCGGAGACCTGCGCGGAAGTGTCTGGGATGCCCTGTCCGTGATGCGCTGTCGGCGCGCTCGGCCCCGCAGAGTCGAGCAGAGATGTGTTGGCCCGATCGATCGGCTCCGCGGCAGCGCTCTGAGCCGGCTGGGCCGTGGCCACTGCAGCTACGGTCCAGAGCAGAACGCCCGTCCTCAAGGCAGCGGAGGCAGTTCGCCGGTGGGCAAGAGGAGAGGGAGCGTCGGGATCTTGTCGAACGCCTCGGCCGTGGTGCACGCGTTGATGATCTCCACGTGGGTGGTGGGGTTCTCGAAGCAGGTGATCCCGCCGTCGGTCTTTTCGCCGCCGTTGTTGTTCCTCTTGCCGCAGCCCACCACGAGCAGGGCCGCCGCGAAAGCGATCATCAGAAGGGAAGTGCGTTTCATCAGCGGGCCTCGCAGTAGCCAAGGCGGCACTTGCCACCGCTGCAGGGAGCGTCATCGCCGACGGTGCATTCGGTGCACGACGATTCCAGGGAATTGACCTTCTTTTCGTAGTAGCAGCCGCATGGCTCCTGCGGCTCGTAGAGCGAGAGATCTCCGCCCTCGACCGTGCGGTTCACCTTCATCGCGCAAGCGGGGACCAAGCCGTTCGAAATCACGATATCCAGCGGGCTGAACGCAGGGGCGGGCGTGACCGGCTTGTTGAGGATGAGATCAATCACGTACGCGGCGCGCGGATTCACCGGCACCTTGGTGACCGGATCGACCTTGGTGAGCCAGACTGTGGGAGACCAGACCGTGTAGTGCCCGTCGCGCACGTTCTTCTTGTCGAACGCCGTGGGGGTGGAGTCGGGGAGGTAGGCGCGTTTTTGCTGATAGGCGCGAAACGCGAGCGCCTTCACGTTCTTGTCGCGCGATTTGTCGTAAATCTCCGAGCCCAGTAGACCAATCGCCTTCTCAGGGACTGGATCGTTGGCGACTCCGGTGAGCACTTCGCCGGACGAGTTCTTCTGCTGTCCCCTCATCTTCTCCTTGGGGATCTTCAAGTTGGCGGCCCAGGTCAGCAGCGTGCTCTTGGTGACCGGCCGGCTCCAAAGGTGGGTCTCGTCGTCCCACGGATCCACCTGTCCTTGGTTGCCGAAGCCGAAGACGAAGTACGCCTCCTCCGCGGTGATGGCGACCTGCGAGCTGCCCTTGGGAACCGCCAAGACGTAGGCCTGGTTCGGTCCCTGGAAAAGGCCGACTTCCGGATGGTCCGTGGTGTCACAGGAGGAAACGAAAAGCGCCGAGTTGGCGACCTCGATGTCCTTACCGCTCGCGGCAACGGTGCAGGCGAGGTGCGGGTTGCTCGGCGTCCACGCGTCGTTCTCTGTCGTCGACGGGACGTAGCGCGCGGTGGTGGAGATCTTTCCTACCGGGTCGGCGTAGATCGCCGCGACGTTGTCGCACGAGCCGTTGGTTAGATAGATGAGCGAGATGGGCGGCGAAGCGTCGCGCAGCGTTCGGCCCAGTTGCTTGATGAGCGGCTCTTGGGTGTCGCCAATCTGCATGTAAACGGGATTTGGAAGGCTCTCACACTGTGTTTGCGCGCGTGCAGGGCCCAGCGCACAGACGAGCGCGAAGGCGCCCAGGGCCAGAGAACGCTTCATGGAACTCTCCTGATGCGGGTGATGTCCTGGATTGAGGCGTCAGGCCAGCACCCTACTACGTCTCTCGGTTCTCCTACCTACTGCACGGGTCGGAGAGCGTCGCGCAGAGCTCACGCCCGATTTTCCGTTTGCGCCGGGATGCTCAGGCTCCGCAGCTCGACGGCGTCTTCGATCACGACGTCTCCCACTGTGCGTGAGCCGCGCCGGGGAACGAGGAGGCTCTTCGAGAGAAGTGTGCCTGGCGGCATGAGCCGCTCCAGCTCTCGGAAGGCGCGCACCTCCGGCGAAGGACTCTCCGCCCATTTGCATTCAAAGAGACGCAACTTCTCACCGACGGGGATGACGAAGTCGACCTCGGTGCCGTGGTGGTCCCGGTAGAAGTAGAGGTCCGCGGGCTCGCAACGGTTGGAGAAGTGCCTCACCAACTGGCCAAAGACCGTCGTTTCCCAGAGAGCTCCCAACAAGCTGCTGGAGCGGATGGCGTCGGGGCCGTCCAGCCCGCAGAGAAAAGCGGCCAAGCCCACGTCGAGAAAGTACAGCTTGGGCGTTTTGACCAGGCGCTTACCCAGGTTGCGGAAGTAGGGCGGAAGCAGGCGGATGACGTTGCTGGCCTCCAACACCCCCAACCAGCTCTTGAGCGTAGGCGGACTCTTGCCAACGTCCGAAGCGAGGTCGTTCATCGAAATGAGCTGGCCGGTTCGCAAAGCGCATAGCCTTAGGAATCGATCGAAGTCTCGGAGATCTCGAACGTTGAGGAGCTGGCGGACGTCTCGTTCGAGATAGGTCGCGACATAGTCAGCGTAGAAGCGTCGCGGGTTGAGGTCCCTTGCGACGATCTCCGGGTACCCTCCGCACCACATCCACCGGAGGAGCTGCTCTCCCTCCAGCGTTCCCCCGAGGTGTTGCTCGATCTCGCGGAGGGACAACGAATGGAGCTCACCCAA
>JBQTKE010000360.1:0-2934 GCA_052386435.1 Myxococcaceae bacterium | reverse complement strand
ATGCCGAAGTCAAAGCTGGAGCCCCAGCGCCACAGGTACTCCGCCTGACCTTCCACCATCACCGGCAGCTGCACGGTGGAGAAGCAGATCATCATCCCGACAAGAGACAGGCCCAGCGCGACCTCGTAGCTGATCATCTGCGATGACGCGCGAACGCCGCCGAGCAGCGCGAACTTGTTGTTCGACGACCAGCCCGCGAGCGACGTGCCGTACACGGCGAGGGACGCAATCGCGAGGATGTAGAGAACGCCGAAGTCTGGGTTGGCGACGACCATCGGCAGCGTGCGTCCGTTGATCTGCACCGTGGGTCCCGCGGGGACGATCGCGAAGAGCGCAAACACCGGCGCGAAGGCGAGGATCGGTCCTAAGTTGAAGAGGAACTTGGTGGCCGCCGCCGGGATGAACGACTCTTTGGTCAGCATCTTCAGCACGTCCGCCGCGATGTGCGGCAGGCCGCCGAGAGAGCTGTTGCGCAGGCCGGGAAGATCAATGCGCGCGCGGTTCGGACCGATGCGGTCCTGCATCATCGCGCTCCATTTGCGTTCGGCGAGCGTGAGCAGCGTCGCGATGACCATCACGAACAGCAGCATCAACACCAGCATGTTGATCCACCAGTTGTTCTCGACGAGCGAGCCCAACAGGTACGCGGTGGCCATGCCGCCAAAGAGCGCACCGCCCATGATGCCGAAGGTGATCAGCGTCCAGAACGTGCGGTTCATCAGATTCCCTTCACCCGAGGTACGCCGATTTCACGGTAGCCCGCAGGACGGCCATCGGCCGCGGCAGGGAGGGGGTTGATGCCAGGGCGGCGCTGCGCGATCGGCGCTTGCTTGTCCCATTCGAACATCGACAGCTCCGGCACCTGTGCCTTGAGATCGCGGAACACTTCCCGCGAATTGCTGTACGTCGCCGTCGCGCCCAGTTCCAAGCCCAAGTCCGCGGCGAGCTTCCAGTGCGGCTGACTCTCGCCCTTGGGCGGGTAGGCGCGGCGGAAGCGTTGGGTGATGCCGTCGAGCTGCGTGAACGTGCCTTCGTCCTCGACGTGCGTCGACGCGGGCAGCACCACGTGCGCTTTCTCCGTGACCTGCGACTCGTTCATCGCCTGCACCACGAACAGCTCAAGACCGTTGGCAGTCTCGGCGAAGTCAGCAGAAGGCACCTCGGCACCCACCGCGTAGAGCGCCTTCACGAAGCCCTTTTTGATCGCCAAGGTCAGATCCGCGAACGGCTTTACCGTCACACCCAGGCCTTTCGCGATCCACTCCAGACCCTTGCGGTTGGGGTTCTTGTCCGCGGTCATCAGGAAGTGATCCGCTTCACCGTTCGGACGGCCGCCCACGTAGACGGTCGACAGCTTGAGCGAAGCCTTGATGAAGGTGAGCGCCGCGAGCAGATCTTCATTCGACGCGACCGGCGAAACCAGCGCAGCCAGCGCGGCGGTTCCCGCCAGAGGCGAGAGCTTCTTGCTCGCAGTGGTGATCGCCTCCGCGCGAGGCGTCTCCCGGCGATCCTCGCCGCGACCCACCGCCGCGCTGAGCACGCGCGCCGCGTTCAGATACTTGTACGAGAGCCGGCCCTGATCGCACATCCAGCTCTTGTTGATCGCCTCATTCTCGCGCGGCCGGTAGCGGTAAGTGTCCTGACCGAAGAAATCTGTGAAGGTGCTGCAGCCGCGAGAGCAGCCGGTGCAGACCGAAGGCGCCGCGGAGAGGAACCACGCACGCGCGCGGAACCGGAAGTCGCGGTTGAGCAGCGCGCCGACCGGGCAGATGTCGACCGTGTTGCCGGAGTAGTTGGAGTCCAGCGGAGAGCCGGGGAAATGATCAATCCTCTCGTGTGATCCGCGACCGAACACGCCCAGCTGCGGCTGCTTGGGGACCTCGTCCATGAACCGGACGCAGCGCGTGCAGAGGATGCAGCGCTCCTGGTCGAGCACCACCAGGGGACCCAGCACCTTGCGCTTGTCCTTGAGCACCTTCCCGCCCTCGAGTCGCGAGGGACGGTGGTCGTAACGCATGTAATAGTCCTGCAGCTTGCACTCACCGGCCTGATCACAGATCGCGCAGTCGACAGGGTGGTTGAGGAGCAGGAACTCCATCACCGCGCGCTGGCTCTCTTTCACTTTCTGCGTAGTGGTTTTGATCGCCACGCCTTCCGACAAAGCGGTCTGGCACGCGGGCACCAGCTTGGGTGCGTTCGACGCTTCCACAAGGCACATCCGGCAGTTGGCCGCGATCGAGAGGCGAGGGTGGTAGCAGTAGTATGGAATGTCCGAGCCGCAGCCCTTCGCGGCCTCGATCATGTTTGTCCCCGGCTTCACCACGACTTCCTTGCCGTCGATGGTGCAGGTGATGAACCCCGGGTTCTTCGGCGGCGGAGGCTTCGGCGGACCTGAGGGCGGAGGAGAAGGCGCGGCCTTCGTTGCTGCAGGACCGGACGCGGCGGGCTGCGCTTCGGCGCTCGCACGGGGGCCGGTGTTGGTGGGCGGTGCAGGGTGCTCTTGCGGCGTCCCCTTGCCAGATGCAGTCGCAGCTCCACCTGGAGAGGGCCCGCCCTCGCTGGGTTTGCCACCTTCGCCACTTACTGGACCCTTCTTCGCGTCCTTGTCGCTCACTGCTCGACCTCGCCGCCAATCATGTTGATGGTGTCGAAGGTAGGGACCATGTCTGCGAGCATCTTCCCTTCGATCATTCGCGACACCCCCGAGAGGATCGAGAAGCCCGGTGCACGGACGTGAACCTTGTAGGGGCGCCCGCTGCCGTCGCTGACCAGGTACCAACCCAGCTCGCCGTTCGCCGCTTCGGTCGCGTCGTAAACCTCGCCCGGCGGGACCTGGATGCCTTCCATGATCAGCTTGAAGTGGGACATCAGTCCTTCGATCGTCCCGTACACCTCAGGCTTGGGCGGCAGCACGATGCGCCAGTCGTCGAGGAT
>JBQTKE010000359.1:0-7242 GCA_052386435.1 Myxococcaceae bacterium | reverse complement strand
GCCCGAGTCAGCACGCGATGAATGAGCAGTCGGTGCAAACGACCATTTCCGTCCGTGAACGGATGAAGGAACACAAAGCCGAATGCAGCGGCGGCGGCTTGGACGACCGCAGGCACCTCTGAGCTCGCCATCCGCTCGACAGAGGCCGTCAGCCCGTTCATGAGGTCAGAGAGATCCACCGCGCGCGGCGCGACGTAATGAATCAGCTGGCGGGTGAGATCCAGCTGCTCGCCAACGTAGACCTCTTCCTTGCGATAGGACGCGTCTTCTGCTCCCGACAAAACAATGAGGTTCTGTAGACGAGTCAGGGTGCTCTCATCCAACTCCTGCCAGTCACCTGTGTGGCTGAGCACCTCGACGAAGCGCGCGGCGCGTTGCGCATCAGGTGCTTCCCCCTCGAGCTTGAAGGAAGATCGCGTTTCCTTGGTGTAGAGGTAATTGACCGCTCGCCGAAGAACGTCCGCGTCGTATTGCGCGACAACCTTCGCTGCTTCACTTTCGAGGTGGCCATCGGTCAACGCCTGCAGCGCTGCAGTTCGACGAACCATCGGGCAAAAGCGCGCGTCGCCCAGAAGGTTGTCGGCCACCCGATGACGCCGACTGTTTCGGGGGCGCGTCGTGTAGTACTCGCCAGGATCGAGCAAAGGAACGTAGTTGCCGGCCGCATCAGGCAGCGCCAGCCGGACCTTGCTGACGAACTCGCACAGAAACCACGCCCGCCGTGCGTATTGACTGCTCGGCTTGCGCCGTACCCATGCTTCGATTTCCGCAGCGAGCTCATTCGCACCCGGAAGGGCGAACAGGGCACTCCAGACCTCCAGATCCACTCCGTCGTACTTCAGAGCGAATTCAATCTGCTCGTGCAGTTCCGAACCTGGCCCCTGATTCGAGGGAAACGTCGTTTGGGTCAACCCGTTGGTGACTTCAATCCGCTTGCGGGTTTGAACCGACGCCACGAACGAGAGATGGGGGCGAGGAGGGACCTGCAGCCCCCATCTGGCGACGAGCCAGGCGTACCCCGCTGGGACGCTCCCGCTGGGAACACGAAACCAGGCAGGCGGAGGAAGAGGCATTGAGCAGGCTCACCCCGAAACTGTTACGGAAACCCAAAAATCATTATTTTTGTTGATTGAAGCCAGAAATCTATTACGGTACGAGCCTAACAGTCATTACGCTCGACCAGAAACCCATAGCATCCAATGGTCTGACCCAAAAATCGATACGGCCGCGGAACCCGGTGCGCAATCACCGAGCTCCCGCGCAGCCGCATCAATGGCTTCGACTATGACCCGGTCAGCAACGCGACCCTGTTCTTCCAGGCCCTGCCCCCGGCGGGGAGCCAGTTCGACATCGCGCTCGGGTAGTTCATCGTCGTCAACTGAGCGCGCCCTCTCGCAGTCCGTTGCGGGCGCTACTTGAGGAGCGCCTGAAGGACCGGCGCCTTCGGCAAGTTTCGCCCCAGCTCCATGTACTTCGAGGCGTCCACGCCGAACAGGGAGTAGACGGTGTTCACCACGGAGGCGATGGTCAGGTACTGGGCCGGGTCGTACGCGGCGGGTTGCGCCGCGGTGGGACGGCCGCTCACGAAGTCCACCGGGCGCCCCATCATCTTGAGCTTCTTCGCGTCCAGCGCGAGGTGCGCGCCGGAGAGCGCTTCGCCGGCTTGTTGTTGATCGCTGCCGCCGGACACCGTTCCGCCTCGAACGCCCTTGCCGGCTAACATCAGAGAGTTGCACAGCGGGTTGTGGTCGGTCCCCGTTGCATCAATGGGCAGGTTCTCCTGACGCATCGTCCGCCCGAACTCGGAGGACACCATGACCGTGGTGACGTCCAACAGAGACGACGCGGCGTCGTAAGGCGTCTCCTTCAAGTACTTCAGCACCTGGGCAATCGATTCGGCCACGCTGGCGTAGAGCTGCGGTTGGGCCTTGGCACTCTCCGCGTCATGCGTGTCGACAAGACCGCCGGCGGAGCGAATCTCCAGCAGCGCGGACCGCACGATCGAATGGCGGAAGTACTCGGCGACCACCTCAAGCTGCGGGACCATTCCGGTCGCCCCTGCCGCCGGCGGAGAGCCAGGCATGGAGTTCGGATCAGGCGCCGGCGGCGCGAGCGTCACCTTGCGCAGCGCAGCTTCCAGCCGTGCGCTTTCCTTGGCCGCATCCAACAGCGACCGTGCTCCCGCTGAGAGTCGACCCAGCCCTCCACCGGACTTGTCGTAGCGGGTTTGGAGGAACGAGGTCGCGCGGGAACCAGAGACGCCTCGCGCTTTCAGCCTTTCACTCAACTCTCGGGCGCCACTGGGATCCACTTGAACGAAGCGGCTGTCATCGAGGTCCGCGAAGAGGAACGCCTGGCGCAGGTAGTCGAGCGGCGCGTCCTGGTTGAGCTGGGTGAGGAAGGACGTTCCACCGAACGGGTTGCCGGTGAACAGGACGTTCATGTTCTGGTCATGCCCGTCAAAGGACGAAGACATGATCACGCCGTTCACGATCGCCAGGTCCGCGGCGTAGGGTCGCAGCGCTCCGGTTGTGCTGGCGGCCAAGGTTGAGACGTCGTTGGTGCCGTTCCAAACCGTCGGCTCGGTCTTCAGGTAGTTCTGAAGCAGGCCCGCTTGGGTCATCGCCCAGGGGCGCGCGTCGAACAGATAGGTCTGATCCATGCCTCCGGAGACGACCAACTGAAGGAAGAAGTGCGGGGCGGCGCCTTCCGCCTTCGCGCGCGATGGCAGCGTCAGCGCGGAGAGACCTGCGGCCAGGGACTTCAGCATGAAGCGGCGGTTGAAGTGCATCATGGTGGTCTCTCTAGTTGTCGAGCAGGACGTAAGGGTTCATGAAAACGGTGACGGAGAGATCGGAGAGCACCTCCTCCACCGACGCTGAGTCGTACGCAGCGGATTGAAAGGATTCGCGCCAAGCCGTGCGTTCGTCATCCGGGGCGTCGTATCGCGCGAACAACCGCCACGCTTCGTTGAGGGTCTCCTCTGACCGCGCCTCAGCCGAGGGCCAGGTGCACAGCTTCGCGAGCAGAGCTGTCACTTCGGGACGCGGCTTTAAGAGCGATCCGACGGGCAGCGGCGGCTGACCGGGACAGTTGGCGGCGAGGTCCTTTCCCAGACCTTCGAACGCCGTGCGCCAGATCAAGAAGCTCATGGCGTTGGGCTTCCCGTTGCGGAAGCTGTTGCGAATACCCTGCCCGTCCCACTGTCCCAGCAGCGGCGTCAGCGAGAACCCTCTGCTGCCCAGATAAAACGCGAGCTCGAACGTGGGAGAGGTGCTCACGCGCGAGCGGATGACCTCATTCATGGCGACGTAGCCGCGGTACTGCGCGGAGACCGCGTCTGGCTTGGGGGCGGTGGGTTCATCCGGTGCGAGCGTGGGAACCGTCGGCGTGGCGACGGGTTCCTCGGCCGGCTTGGGTCCCGGGCATGCGGCGCAGAGGAGAAGGACAGCGGAGAGCAGCTTCCTCATGGGGTTTCTCCCAGCCTCGCCAGCCGCTCTTGCAGCCAGAGGTAAAGCGTTTCGCGATCCGCCGCGGGCATCTGACGGGCCAGAGGCATGGAGCGTTTTTCATCCGCGGTGCTGATCCGCTCCAACAACCGCGTGAACGTTTCCTCCGCCTTGAGCTGACCTTGAGGTCCGGCGTGGGCGAAAGTGCTCCTGCCGTCGGGGTCGCGTCCCCACTGCCCCAGGTTCAACCCGCCCAGGGCGTTGGTGGCGTTGTGGCACTGCGCGCAGTTGGCTTGAAGGATGAAGCTCACCGCGCAAGGCGGACCAGCTTGTGAAGAGGTCCCCGGCGCGCGGTCGTAGCACTCGGTGGAGCGGGCATCGACCGCCCGGAAGGTTCTGCTCACGAGGATGCGGCGGATCAGCGCTCGGAACGCGGCGCTGGAGTCGGTCTCCGCCTCCGCGGTGAATTGGGTGGAGAGGTACGCGAGGTAACCCGGGTCCACTTGTTGGTCGGTACCGTTGAAGAACTCGAACGTGCGGCGGACCACGCACGCCTTGGCTTCGGGAGCGGTCTCAATGATTCGGAAGAGATCCTCCAACGACTGACCGTAAGCGTTCTGCGACTCATCTCGCGCCGAGCGGATGTAGCCCACGTTCCAGGCGCGCCCGCTGCCCGGCGCTCCCGCCCAGCTTGCGTCGTACGTGGCTTTGTCCATCACCGCCAGGTCATCGAACAGCATCGATGACTCGCCCGCGAAGTTGAAGCCCACCAGGCCGTAGTCCCTGAAGAACCCCGCCATGGGATCCAGCTTGTAGTGGCATGAACGGCACGCGGGATCCGTTCCGTGTTGTCCCTGCGCGTGCGTTTCGGGAAGCGCCGCATTGATCGGCTTCAAGTCGTCGCAGAAGAAGCGATCCAGGATGTACGCAGCGCGCCGGCGCTGGAAGTTGGTGGAGGAGTTGGGCAACGCGAACCAGAAGGTCGTCTGGTCCAACGTTCGGTTCAGGGACTCCATGCCGGGGGCGCTGGACGTCACCAGCCCCGTGACCGAAGCGACCATGGGCTTGCCGCGCGCGGCCAGGTCCTCCACCAGCTCGAGCAGCTTGGGAAGCTTCGGGCGCAGCTTGCGCATCTCTACCGCGGCAACCGCGGCATTGAAGGGCAGCTTGTCTGGCAGGGCGCACCCCAGGAAGAGCTTTCCGAACCAGTCGGTGCTCACTTGGAGCTCGCCCACGATTTCGAAAGGCAGGCCCAGGTCGGAGGGTAGATTCATCACCGCAGAGGAAGACTGAAACTGCTCGCAGAACACCGTGGCCGTTGGCTGGGTGTCGGCCAGCGCGATCAGCTCGTCCGCTTTGATGAGGGCCAGGCGCATGACCTCCGCGCGCCGCTCCGTGTCGTTCGCAAACATTCCGGGAAGAGGCGGCGAGCGTGGAGCCAGCGTGGAGAAGGGTTGATCCAGGGCGAGCAGTGAGAGAAACGACTTCCCCGTCATCAGGCCGCGCGTGGCATTGACGGCACGTCGCGAGTTGAAGGCCCCGAACCCCAAGTTGCCCTGGGCGTCACGAATTTGAGACGACGTTCGCGCCCCAATGAAGTTGAGGCTGAACTGCAGTGCCGTGTCCTCAAAACGCGGGTCCGCCATGAAATGATCAATGACCTGCTCGCGGCTCAGAGCGAGGAGCGCGTCGAGATCATCCGTCGCGGTCAGCCCTTGTCCATTGCGCAAGGCACGCGCCACCTTGTCGATGTAGCGGCGGCGTTCCCACTCTGTCTCTGGCGGTTCAGGTTCCTCGAGGGCAACGCCTGCGTCCACCGCTGTGGAAACCGCGGGGGCCTCCGTCAACGTGGCGGTTCCGCCGGAACAAGCGGTGAGGGCTAGAAGGGGAAGAAAGAGCCAGCGCTTCGTAAGCATGGCGGCCTTGTCGCTGAGGTGTGGAAGGAAATGGAGGGGCGGACCCAAGCTGTCACGCGTCGGAGACACGAGGCTCAAACCCCAGGGCGGATGACCCGTTGAACTTCTTGTCGGTTTTCCGGCCCGGCTTGTTTTCGGAGAGAGGTCATCGTGAGTTGCGGTGAAACCGCACGGGAGCGATAAAAGCGGACAGGAAAACCCGCCGACGTTTTTCGCCAGGCCCTTGCCGCTAGGACAGGACGCTGATCTTGATCACCGTGAGCTCGACCCTTGCCGATGTCGACCTCGTCCGGGCCGACGAGGTCGTAGCCGCGCAGCTCGCCCTCTTCGTCTTCGACTTCGACACCGACATGCGTCCCTAAACCATCCCTGGAGCGACTGCGCGCTCCTCAAGGACAGCCAGTGGGAGCCGGCCCAGAACATGAAGCGCTGCCACCTGAAGCACACTGCCGAAGGCCAATCTCGTTGCACTTCCCGCGGAGTTCGTGACGGCCTGGAAGACGCCCACGCTGGTGATTCACGGCGGGCGCGACTACCGCATCACCGAATCACACGGCTTCGCGACGTTCACCGCGCTTCAGCGCAAAGGGATTCCGTCGCGCTTCGTTCATTTCCCGGATGAGAACCACTGGGTGCTCCGCCCTGCGAACAGCATCTTCTGGCACGAGCAGGTGCTGGGTTGGCTCGAGCGTTGGCTCAAGGGCCAGCGTTAGACGACGCGAAGCACAAGGGCGGCTCAGAACGGCCTGTTGCTCGAGTACGAGTAGCGCGTCTCCATGCGAATGCCGTTGGGGGTGCTGGTGGCCGTGGTCGCCTCCAGCGAGAGACAGCGTTCGTCGGTGACCCGTCCCTTGAAAATGAGGTCCGGTTGCACGCTCGACGTGCAAGCCATGCCGTAATAGGTCCCGTTGCTCAGGTAGACCGCCTTGACCCCCGCGCGGTTGAACGGCATGCACTCGAACGATTCGCCGCCCAGATTCGAGCAACGCGTGTCCTCGCGACAACCACCGCTCTGCCAGCCATCCGTGTGTGTCAGCGCCACATGAAGACCGGCTGCGTCGCTGCCCACGGCGAAGGACGGACCACCGAAGCCAGACACCATCGCGCTGTCCCGGACCTTGGTCCACGCGCCGCAGGTGCCGGTGCTCTCAAGGCATTTTCGTGATTCCTCCCGGAGAACAAGACTCATCACTCTCGTCCGCAGCGCGCCGTCTTTGGCAGTGTAGGTCGACCGGTTGACCAACAGGTCCGCAGCCGTCAAAGCGGTCATTGGACCGCCGCACGCTTGAAGGAACCCCGCATCCGTGTCCAGTCTTGCGCCTTCTTCCGCGAGCTCCTCCGGCGCGACCGCAGTAGATTCGCGCGCTCCACCGCACGCAACGAGAACGACACTTCCGAGCATACAAACCAGGGTTCTTAGGGACACGTTTTAGCCTCCAAGCAAGCTCACCTTCCCAAGACCCGCACGCGGTGAGAGGTGTGCAGAAAATCGGAAGTGCAGTGGCCCTGGGCGGCCGTTCCCAAAAAAATGATTCGTCCAATCCAACGCCCGTGCCTTCATCCCGCGCCCCGGCTCGGCGTCATTGAGCGGGACCCCGGTCGCGTCTTCAAGCTTGAGCCACGCGGCCTGCTCTCGAGTGGCTGCCGTGTGGAACAACTCCGAGTTCGCGGGATCCACTTTCGCGACGTTCTCATTTCCGGCAACGCCTCAGAGAGCCGATTATGGCTATCGCGATCGGAAATCCAGTTTGGGTGGCGTTGCTTCAACAGTCAGAAAAATGGGTGGCAAACTTGGGCATGTGTTTGGTGGCCGCGTCCGCAAGACTCCATGGCGACCTGTCTCTAAGGAGCATGCCCTCACCTGCTGCGGCGGTGGA
>JBQTKE010000358.1:0-4410 GCA_052386435.1 Myxococcaceae bacterium | reverse complement strand
CATATGCGTCTGCTCGGTCCCCTCGTATTAGGCGGCCTTGGCGTCGTGTTGGCGGGATGCGAACCGGCGTTGCCCGAGGAGGGGACGGATCCCACGAACAACGTGGACGCGGGGCCTCCCGTGGGTGTGACCACCGCTGGGAATGCGGACGGAACGCGCCGCTCCGTGGTGAGGGCCGAATACAGCGAGCTCTTCGCGGCGCTGGATCTCGATACGGAGCGGAGCGTTCCCTACGAAGAGAACGCGTGGGACTTGGCCTTCTCGCGTTTTCACATTCGCTCTCGAGGGGGCGCGAGTGGAGATGGCGGCGTGCAGGTCGCAGTGGTGACGGACGCCGGCTTTGACAACGTCACCGCCGCGCAAGCGCAGTGGCGCGAAGATCAGCCGGACGGCGACGACGCGGGTGGCGATATGGACACCGTGTTCGAGCGCCCCGAGAGCTGGTTCTCGTACGACGTCATGAAGCACCTGCTCTCGCCGCAACCCTGGATCTATCTCGTGAAGAGCGACCAAGGCCTGCTCTACCGAGTGCAGATAGAAGGCTATTACGACGAGGCCGGCACGCCCGGGATCCTCACGTTGAAGTGGGCCTCACTGCCGCCCTGACCGAGGGTGGCTGCGAGGCAATGGCGAGCCCACGAGCTGCTCGATTACGAAGGACGCAGCTGGCCCTGGTGAGGTACGGAGGGTCGCATGGCCGTCCCCTCCAGTTTCGCGACGCTCCCGCTCAAGGAGCGCCTCTTTGTCAGAGCTCGTCTTTTCTCCGCGCCGCTGGAAGCGATCGCCCAGCGCGCCCCTCGCGGAAAAATCGCTGACGTAGGTTGCGGACACGGGTTGCTCACGGCGCTGCTCGCGGAAGGGCATCCGGAGCGAGAGGTTGTCGGCGTCGACCCGGATCCCGCGAAGATTGCTCACGCGCAAAAGGGACCGGGGAGATTACCCAACGTGAAGCTGCAGGTGGGGACCATCGACTCGCTCTCACCGAGTTTTGACGCGGTGATGGTCGCGGACGTCCTCTATCTGCTCCCGTCCGAACGGTGGCTCGGGTTTCTTCAGAGCGCCCACCGTCTGCTCAAACCCGGTGGGCGACTCTTTCTCAAAGAGGCCGAGGCGAACCAGAGCTGGAAATATTGGAAGTGTGTCGCGCAGGAGCGAGTGATGGTGAACCTCCTTCGTAAGACGCATTCCAGTGGAGGCTTGGGTTTCAAGCCCCGCGCGGAGACGGAGGCGCTGCTGCGCTCGGCGGGATTCGCCAGCGTCGAGGCGATCGACGCCTCCTCCGGCTATGCGACGCCGCACGTTCTGTTCGTGGCGACGGGCTGAGTTTCGCGGCTGATGTCAGGCACGCGGTGCGCGGCGCTGTGTTAGTGGTCGAAAGCTTTGTCAGCGAAGAGGCCAGCCGGCGCCATCACTGCAAATGCGGATACAGCGCCCGATACGTGGTCAGCTCGATCCCCCGGGATGCGATCAGTGCCTTCGCCCTCGGATCGGTGAGCGCTGTCAATTCCTGCGTCCAGCCGTAGGTCCAGGTCGGATCTTCGGGGACGTGGACCGTCGCTGCACCAGGATGGCAGCCGATCTCGTGGTCGCCTTCAGGCAGAGCGTTGAGCAATGCGGAGAGCGCGGCGAAATCGAGTGCTCCCGCTTCGAAGATTCCTGCTGCGGGAACCTTGCGGGCGTGGCTTCGCGTCGGCAGCAGGCCCAACGCGGAGAGGATCAACGACTTCGCGGCGGCGTCTGGCGTTCGCAGCCAAGAACGATGAGGGCGCTCGCGCGGCCAGCGCAACGGCAGTCCCGTCTCTTCCGCCAGTTCTTCCACTGTCGTCCTTATTCCGGGCAACACGTGCAGATGTTGGTGCGCGTCCAAGTGATCAACATCGGCGCCAAGAGCCCGAGCCCGTTCGACCTGCGCTCTGAGCTCACGCGCGACTTCCCTTCGCTTGAGCACCCCCGTCGCGTACGCCCTCACCGCGTCCGGCCACTTCGCGCGGAACTTTCCCCCTGGCGCGACGGTGGGAACTTCTTCCGGGGGAGCCGCGCAGGACAGGGCGGTGGAGAGGCAAAGGTGCACGCCCATCGCCAAGCCTTGCGCGTTCGCGGCGCTGACAGCGGCTGGAGCGTTGGGACCGGTCACCAGCAGACTGGCGCTGGTGACGATGCCCTCTCGGTGCGCGCGGAGAATGCCTTCGTCGATGCTCGGGTGAAGACCGAGATCATCCGCGTTGACGACCAGCCGAATCATCCCGTTTGACGGCGGCTGGTCTTGATCGGCGCCACCGACGGCGGCAGCCGCACCGGCGTCACGTTGCGCTGCGGGTTCTTGGTCTCGGAGTACAACCCGGCCAGCTCACGCACCATCTTGCCGATGACCGCGGGCGAGGCGAGCGTGGAGACGCCGCGCGTTCGCGGGAAGTAATCGACGCCCATCTGGAAGACTCGGAAGCCGCGGCGAATCGCTTTGACGACCAGCTCCGCGTCGATGAACGAACCCTGGCTCTTCAGCTCCACCGCTTCGAGCACGCGGCGGTGCATCACCTTGAAGCTGAAGTTCACGTCCTTGATCTGCACGTCGAAAAGATTGCGGATGAGCAGGTTGTAGACGAACGAGTACGCGATTCGCTTCATCCCCTCGCTGGTGCGGTCGAACCGGAAGGCGCAGATCATGTCCGCCTCCAAGTACTCCATGAGGTGCAGCGCGCGCTCCAACTCGTTGAGGTCGAACGGAAGATCGATGTCCGAATAGACAATGAGGTCTTTGGTGCTGGCGGACAAGCCGGTGCGCATCGCGCCGCCCAACTTCATGTTCACGGGGTGGTGAATGACGCGAACCTGCGGGTGACGCGCGGCCAGTTCTTCGGCGATCTCGCGGGTGCGATCCGTTGAGGCGTCGTTGACGATGATGATCTCGAAGTCATCCGTGAGGCGGCCGAGCACGGTGAGAGCGCGGGAGACGGCACGCTCCACGTAGTCCTCCTCGTTCCAGGCTGGAAGGAAAAGGCTGATGCTCGGTGCGGTTCTGCGGTCCGTCCTACCCACGGTGCCTCCGATCGCGCCCGGGCCGCTCTTCGAAAGGCCCGAACCGCTTCGCGAAAATGAGGGCCGGAGCTATCAAACGCGGGTCGTCCAAGCAACGCGCGCCACCCACTTCGTCACCTCGTTCGACAGTGGGGTGCTGTGCCCGAATCGCCTTCAACAGCACAGGGGTGCAGGACGACCCGTTTGGGATTCCTGGGTACGATTCCACCCTTCGCGGGAAGCGCGGCCGGGGTTGAACAAGACCCTTGTTCCGATGACTTCCGCCCTCGCTTCGGATTGGCCGCGGCGTTGCAATTTCGCAAGTCATGGACTTGGCTGTGCCCGAGCCGAAACGCAAGAGCGGGAGACTTCTGCTCGTCGACGACGAGGAGAACATCCTCCGGTCAATCCGCCGTGTTCTCCGGCGCGAAGAGTGGGAAATCGAAACAGCGCTCGATGCCGAACAAGGGCTCAAGACGTTTCGTTCCTTCAAGCCCGAAGTGGTGATTTCGGACTTTCGGATGCCGGGAATGAACGGCGTCGAATTCCTTTCGCGCGTGAAGCAGGAGTCCAGCCGTGCGCAGCGGATCATGCTGACCGGACAAGCGGATCAGCAGGCGATCGAAGAGGCGATCAACCGCTCTGAGATCTTCCGCTTCATCCCCAAGCCATGGAACGACGCCCAGCTGGTGCTCACCGTGAAGAGCGCCTTCGAAGCGTTCGACCTCGCCACGGAGAACGAGTCGCTGGGCAAGCTGCTGCAGACCCAGAACGAAGAGCTGCGCCGGCTCAACATGGATCTGGAAGAGCGCGTCGCTCAGCGCACGCGGCTGCTCACCGTCGCCAAGCGCGAATGGGAGAAGAGCTTCGACTCCATCGACATGCCGCTGGCGGTGGTTACCACGCAGGACTTCTCTCTTCGCCGCGCCAACGTCGCCTATTCGCGTGAAGCGAAGAAGCAGATCCAGGACGTGGCCAGCGGGCCGAAGTGTCACAAGTACTTGTTCGATCTGGACGCGCCGTGTCTGGGCTGTCCGCTCACCGGCACGCTCGACAGCGATCAAGAGCGCCGCGCCGAAATCGCTCAGAACAACAAGACGTATGTCGTGACCGTCTATCCCATGCTCGAGGAAGGGCGGGCCGTCTGCTCATACCGCGACGTCACCGAAGAGCGCGCGTTGACCCGCGCCATGGTGGAGACGGAGAAGATGGCCGCGGTGGGGCAGCTCGCTGGCGGCGTGGCGCATGAGATCAACAACCCGCTCGGTGGGATTCTGGCGTTCTCGCAGCTGATGAAGCGCGAGAAGGGGCGCAGCGCTTCGGATCTGGAGTCGCTGGAGCTGATTGAAGAGAGCGCGCTGCGCTGCAAACGGATTGTCGACAGCCTGCTCAAAT
>JBQTKE010000357.1:0-6280 GCA_052386435.1 Myxococcaceae bacterium | reverse complement strand
GGAATAGACGACCGCGATATTTCAGTTTCAGTGTCCGCATTGCGTTCTCTCGTTTTGACCACCCTACTCGCTGTCGAATCCGCGTTCGCCGCCGAGCCGGTCAATCTTTCCTCCACTCGTCCGCCCGAGGTGGCTGTGCCCTTCGGCTGCGGCAAGGCCTTCCCCGTCTCACAGGCCCACGCGACGGGCAGTCACCTCCAGAACGACACATGGGCCTGGGACTTCCGAATGCCGGAGGGCACGCCCATCGTCGCCGCGTTGGCGGGCGTGGTGAGACTGGCCCGCGGGGACAGCAGCGCGGGTGGCTGTGATCCCAGGTTCGCTCCAGATGCCAACTACGTGGTGTTGGAACACGAGCAGGGACTGGAGACGCAGTACCTCCATTTCACAGCGGTGATGGTGAAGCCCGGCGATCACGTCAAGGCGGGACAGCTCCTTGGGTTCTCGGGCAAGACCGGTTGGGCGTGCGGCGCGCATCTTCACTTCAAGGTGGCGCAGCGCCAAGGCAACGGTTGGAACAATCCCTCCGTTCAGGCGCGACTCGCGGGTTACGGGGATCCGGAGATCAACACTGTCATCGCTGCCCCTGCCTGCCTGCCCCTGAACCCGGTCAGGGTGGCGGGTGGAGGCGAGGGCGAGGTTCGTCCAGCCGCGGTGATGGAGCGCGCGTCGGAGCTGCTCGCTTCGCCTGAGCAGACTGTGCCTGCGTCCGCTGTCGACCCCGTCGCGTCGAAGACCGCTGCGGGCGGCGGCGGCAAAGCGAAGTAACACCGCTCGCCTCAAGCGACTCTGGTTTCACTGCGCGTTGGCGGCCGTCCCCAAGCGCCGCTGTAGGACGTACGGATACTTCTTCGCTCCAGGGTGCGGCCCTCGGGTCGCGGCCGGATGTGGACGTCACGGCGGCGCGCCCCGCACCGCGGGCCTTTCTCACCCAGATCTCGAAGAGAGAGTCTGCGCCTCCCTGTCAGGACACCAGACGGGTTCGCGTCTCTTCAACTTCCAAACTTTCTGGGTGGATGCCGTGGACATTACAGCCTCGCCTCTCATTGTCTTGACTCACGAACGGGCTCGAAGAAAAGGCACCTTCTGGGAGCTCTTTCGACTTGAGCTGTCGCGCATAGCGATCGCGGGCATTGCCGTTCGCTGATCTGCTGTTCCATGCTCTGGTCATGGATTCTTCGGACCTGCTCCGTCTCCGCAGCTCTCAGGTCAAAGAAAAGGACGAAGCCAGCGGGATGGCCTTCGAAGGCATCTCGAAAGTGATCGAACGGGAGCTGGGCATGGAGGGGCTCGACAAGCTTCGAGCGCAGCCCAAACATCCCAAGCGCGTCGTGTCCGTCTTCAAGTACCCCATGGACGCGTTCATGGAGCTCGCGCTCTACGCCACACAGGAGCTCGCCGCGAAGAAGAAGCATTCCTTCGACAAGGTGATGACTGCGATTGGCAGCGCCGCGGTAGAGATCTTTTTCGACAACGCCATTGGGAAGACGATGTTGTCGCTCAATGGGAACAACGCGCAGCGGCTGCTCACCGCCGCGCAGTTTGCGTACAAGACCATCTACACCTTCGGCGAACGCACCTACGAGAAGAGGGGCGAGCGCGAGGGCGTGTTTCGTTATCGGGGCGATCTCGCCGGCCCAGCGCTTCAGACCGGAGTGCTGACCCGCGGGCTGCAGATCACGACAAACACAGATCCAAAGTGCGAGATGAAGGACGGGAGCGCAGACCTCTCTCGCTTCGCGCTGCACCTCAAGTGGTAGGCCGGCACTGCCCTAGTCGAAGTTCACTGAGCGAAACGTCGAAAAAGGTTCGTTGACTTAGAACGGTCGCACGGCACGACCGGGGACGAACCTCTACTGCGCCACGAGAGCTGTCTCGAGCACTGCGCTGCCCCCGCGGTTGTCACGGAGCACCGTCCACGCGCGATACGTTCCCGGCTCATCCACTTGCCACGTTCCGGTTGACGTCATCACGCCTCCGCTGACGAACCAGGAAAGGGTGAGAGTCTCCGTCACCTCCACCAGCGATTGCGTCGCGATGTCGAAGCGCACGAAGGGCTCCACAGACTCAGGCGTCCACGACGCGTTCAACTGAACCGGCCTCCCGGCGGGGAGCGTGCTGAGATCAATCTCGGCTTCGTCGACTCTCGCGGTCACCCTCAGCAGCGTGGGGTTTCGATTCACGGGGTAGCGTTCGCGGAACTCGATGGCGAGCTCCAGTTGTGCATTTGCGAGCTCGCAGCGCAGGCGCTGAAATCCGAAAGCCAGCAGCTCACCGGAAGTCACACGGAGCGGCACGTAATAGCCGCCCGTGGGATCTGGATCATGCGGTCGCGCGCCTCCGGGTGGCGGCAGTGGTCCGAAGACACGGCAGGCGTCCGAAGGAAGGGTCGCCATCACCCGTTCGGCCATGACACTGACCGGGGTGCCCGGCTTGGCGATGCAGTCGGCGGACACGGAGTCAGGATCGGTCGGTGCGGTGGGAACGCGGCACCACGATGCGCTCACTGGCGGCGCGGCCTCTGTCCGGACCACAGTGAAAACGACTGCTTCGCCCGGAGCTGCCTCCGGTGGCTGGCTGGAGATGTGGATGATCCGCGGCGTGTCCACGTTCTCCGGCTGTCGCGGAAACGACGGGGCGCACGCGACGAGAGCCGACAGAACGAGCAATGCGTGTCTCACCAGTCCAGCCCCAGTCCGAGAACGGCGAGAAACGGCAGTCCTGTGAGGTGAGCGCGGTTCCTGAAATCGTAGTCGTAGACGCGCTCCTGCGGGTTGGAGCGGTTGGTCACGTTCTGCAAGTCCAGCCAGACGCGCAAGCCGCGCAGAACCCTGGAGCGGCGCTCCACGTGAAGATCCATGCGAAAGAAGGGCGGTAACCGGTCCGTGTTTTGCTCTCCGAAGATCGGCTCATACACGTTGGTGCGCGCGTTGAAAAATCCGCCCAGTACCGGCGTTCGCGGAAAGCCGCTGGCGTATTGCGCTCGCATTCCGAAGGACCACGGTCCCCAACTCGAGCTGAGCACTAGACTCAGGACCTGCGGTTGGTCGTAGTCGAGCAGCCGCGTGGGTTGATCTGGCCCGCCTTCACGGGTGCTGGCGCTGAACACGTAGCTGAGCCACCCGGTGAGGTGCTCGCCAAACCGCGCGCGCAGCGAGGTCTGAACACCGCGACTGAAGCCGGCGCCGTCCGTGGTGAGCGCTCCAACCAAGGGCGGATTCGGGCGTGGACTTCGTGCGGCCAACCCGTCCAACCAGCGTGCGTAGCCGGTCACCTCCGCAGTCAGTCCTCGCGTCCATCTCAATGAGGCGCCCGCGCTGACCGCGATGGCTCGCTGAACGTCCAAGAGGGGAGATCCAAAGACCGCGCTCAAGTCCGTTGGGTCCGGTGCCTGGTGATACACGCCACCCGCGGCAGTGAGCGTGAAAGCGGATGTCGGCGCCCAGGTGACCTGAAGGCGAGGATCCACGACCCAGGTCACTTCCGATGCGCCGACCGCGGGGGTCAACCCGACGCGAGGGGTGACGCGGCTGACCTCTAGATTGAAGCCTTCGACGCGAACGCCCGGACGGACTTGCACCGGACCCAACATGGCCTCCGCTGATACATACAGCGACGCGTTGGCGATGAAGGTCTGCCACTCGTCCGCGGTGAGCTCGTCGTGCGGAGGTTGGCCGAAGACGTAGAGGTCGCCTTCTCGGTGCGGAAAGTTCAGCGACCCCACGTGCGCGAGCGACGAGCTTGTCGCCAGGGTGTCAGTGCCCACCGCGAGCTCGAAGCCGCGGGAGACGGGGATTCGATATTCGGCGCGAACCCCCGCGAGCAGCGCGCGAGTCGCGATGAACGTCTCGATGCCTCGGGACTCCGTGGTGTCGCGCTGCTTGTCCCAGCCAACGTAGGGCGTGACGCTCACGCTCGTGCCATCCGCGAACGCGCGGCGGTAGATCAACGCGAGCCGATGAAACGACAACCGGTGCGTCTCCGCCGCCTGCGCTGCGCTCTCGAGCAACGTGTCGGTAGAGCCCAGGTACGAGACCTCCAACGTCTCGTCGGCGCGAAGCCTCGCCAAGGCTTTGAGCTGCCAATCTCCGTAGCTGGGAATGGGCGCCGTGGAGCCGACCGCGTTCGCGAGGTGGTTGAGGTAGCTGTAGCGTGCGCTCGCACTGGCGCTGAGGTTCGCAGTCAGAGCGCCAGACACGAGCGCCGTGGCGTCGAGTAGATCCGCCCCCACGCTTCCGTGAAAGCCGTTCGACTCCGGTCGCGCGGTGGTGATCTCGATCAAGCCACCCATCGCCCGCCCGTACTCCGCTCCAAATACGCCGGGCGTCAGCTCCAGCCGCTGCACGCGGCGCGTCTCCACCACAGAGCGGAAGCCGTTGAGATGGAACAGAGATGGAACGGGAACGCCATCCACCAGCGCCGCCGTCTCGCGCGGTGTCGCTCCCCACAGCACCAGCCCTGCGCCGCCGGGAATGCTCGTCCCCACGCCGGGTAGACTCTGCACCGCGCTCACCGCGTCGCCCATTCCGCCGGGGACCTTCCGCGCTTCCTCCTCGGTCAACCCGATCTCGCCCGGGCGTCTGCTTTTCTTGCCGCGCACCACCGAACCCAGCTCGACGGTCGTAGCTGAGTCGTCGCGCTCGCCGGAGGGGTCAGGTTTGTCGGCAGCCTGCTCGGGAGATGCAGTCGCAAGCACCAGGAGCAAGGGAAGCGAATACATGGCTTCGATATACGCTATCAAGATCGCCCCATGGGCTGGACCCGCTACCGACGCATTCTCTCCAGTCCGACCCTCAGAACAGTCCTCTTCCTAGGGTTGCTCGTCCGCATCCCCACGTTCGCCACGGGGCTCGTGCTCTTCCTTGCACGTGACCTCGAAGCTGGGCCTGAACTACGCCTCAGCCGGCTTCATCGCCGCCGCGTCGACTTTGTCGATGGCGATCAGCAATCCCTGGAGAGGCCGGCTCCTCGACCGAACCAGCCTTCGGCGGGTGCTGGTCCCCTCTATCGTCATCGGTGCCGCGTGCTCGGCTATCGCTCCCTTCGCCGGTTACGGCCAGCTCGCCGCGCTGGTCTGCATCAGCGGCCTCTTCACCTTGCCCAGCTTTAGCATTATTCGCCAAGCGGTGATCGGCGCGTGGCGCTACGGGTAGTCCAGCTCCGCGACGAGCGCACCCGCGCCGGAGTCGTGCGGTTCACGCGTGTCGGTCTCGAAGGTCACGCCGGTCTTGCTCAGCGCGACCTCGTTGTCCTTGCGAATCTCCAGCGTCCAGTGTGCCGCAGGCTGTCCACAGAGAGACGCGGTGTCCATGCGGACGAGGTACCGACCAGAAGGCGCACGCTGTTTCCAAGTGATGTTCTCTTCGCGCCGCCCATCGATCACGCAGCTGGCGTTGGAGTCGAAGTCGAGAATCCCGCCCGCGAGAAAATCACCGGCGTCAGAAGGCTGACCAATGGGCGGAGGCTGCCAGGAGTTGGGATTGCGCGACCAGATCTCCGTTCCGTTGGGATCCACCACGCGCAGATCCAAATCAGCCTGCGTGTCCCATCGCAGGGTGAAGCGCAGCGGTGCGTTGGCGACGTCGGCTTGGCTCTGGAGCGTGATGACGTACGGCGCGCCGAAAGTCCCGTTCGCATCCACGGCCTGGATGCGCAGCCGGTGCTCTCCGGGTTGCAGCGCGGCGGAGAAGGAGAGCTGGGTGTCGAAGGTGGGAAACCCCGGGACCATCACGTCCGGCGGCCCGGCTTGGACGATCCAGAATCCGGGGTCCCCCTCCAACCCGACTGCGGCCGAGGTGGCGGTTGAGCTGAGCGCGCCTTGCAGTCTTTTGTCTATCTCTCCCGGGCGCACCGTCGTTTGCGGCACACTCGCAACCGCGACAGTGGGCCCGCCCTGATCTTCCGGCATGACGCCCGGGACAAACTGCGTCCCTTCAATGCGCAGCAGCGCCGACAATCCCAACGAAGGTGACGCGGTCTTGCACCCCGCGCAAGCGACCGCTCCTGCCAGCAGCAGCCCTCCCGCGCGGATCAAAACGCCACCTCGGTGCGGAGGGTGAGGACGGTCGCCGCGAGGGTCGTGGGCAGGCCGCCCGTCGTTCGACCCAGGGCATTCCGATTCAGCTCCAGCTCCAGCAACACGCGCGCGACGCGGTGGTAACGCCAACCTGCGGTGAGCGCCAACGTGGAAGAAGAGACGTTGATGGGAACGCGGTTCGCGGCCTGCTGTTCGGTCGCGTCCGCGTCGGGGTTGTAGGCGTCGTAACGCGCCCCCAGCGTG
>JBQTKE010000356.1:0-10615 GCA_052386435.1 Myxococcaceae bacterium | reverse complement strand
GCCTTCGTGCCCAATAGCAGGGGCTGTGCCAACGCGGCTTCGTTCAACTCGCCGTTTGCGCGGCGATCACCGCCACGACGGCCGTGCTCCCTTCAACCGTCGCCGCGCAAACGCCTATTTGTTAAAGCCTCCAAATCGAACAAGGCCTGCGACGAGTCGCTCATGCATCAGCAGCAGTACGCGATGCGCGATCGCCTGCCCAGCCACTTCGCTCCACCTTCAACTTGATCGTACCGCGGTAACCACACCTCGATTGATCGACAGATCTTCAGTCCTCAGAAACGGTGATTGAGGCTCACAGAATCGACGCTTGCCGTCTCCGACGTGCGTGATACGCGTTCACTCGCAGTCAACTGCAGCACCACTCTCACAGCATCACTCCAAGGGGTTCACACATGAAGGCACTGGTTCGCAGCGTATTCATCTGTAGCGTCGTGGCTGCCACGTCGTTCGCAGCCGATACCAAGCCGATGGGCGGAATGGACAAGGGCATGGCCGCGGATAAGGGCGGCTCGATGGCCAAGGCTGCTCCGAAGGACGAAATAACCTGTGGTCAGTGGATGGCGAGCAAGGCACCGCTCCCGGCGAAGCTCGGCGAGTTGATGGCCTCCATTGCCGACAACATGGACAGCCACGCGAAGTGGACTTCAGCGAGCAAGGACAAGAACGCGAAGAAGGAGGTGGAGATTGTCTCCAAGGTCGCGAAGACCCACCGCGACCTGGGCACCAATTACACCCGTCTGTCGGAAGAGATGACGAAACACAAAGACCTGCCGGCGGTCCAGCACGACCCGAAGGCCATGGACATGGCCAAAATGACCGAGGGCATGACCAAGCAGATCAAGCTCCAGCGCGAAATGGCGCAGATGATCATCAAAGACGCTGACGAGGCGGAGGCCCATCTGAATCAGATGAAGGCTCACGGCGGCAGCGGTACCGCCAACTAGGCCGTTCGCCCATTGCTGATTCGTTCGCGCATTGCTTTCAAGGGAGTGCGCGAACGAAGGTGAACCATGGGACTCCGGCTTTGCGCGAGTCAAAGGGACCTCACCCTCTTCCACCGCCTTGTAGAGCAAACACTCGTAGGCGCGGCAGGCGGCAGGACGTTCTTCGTACACACGGCAGCGGGTGTCTTCGAGCTGGTTCGGGACGGAATTCTCGAAGCGGTGGCCGTCTTCGGCTACGACGACGCTGACACGCAACAACTCTTCGGCCATCCCACTCGAATCATGGCTCGAGACGACCTCATCCGCGCCAAAGCCGCCGCGGGACGCGCCAAGGATCTCCTCGACCTCGAGGCGCTGCGGCGCAACGGCGGACCGAAGGATTGACCGGGGTACGTCGGCTCGGTGGGTTGCCGTGGCGCGGCGACGACCGCGCGCGGGGCCGCGCTGACTCTGCCTTTGCCAGGGCGGCGAGCAGCGGCTCACCGCCGGGAAGAGGTCAGACTGGCTAGCCACTTCATAGTCGGGATTCGAACCTTGCAGGGATTCTGCCCATCTGCTGCCCTGGAGTACTGGCACATACCCTCCCGCTCGGAAGGTCGCAGGTGCGGCCCGAGCGCTCATGCATTCTCATGCCGTTCAGCGTCACCGAATATTTCGGGTCGCTGGACGTCGGCCATTTAAGGTGTTACCTTTAATCGTGAACTTCGAATGGGCTGAGAGAAAAGCGGCTTCGAATCTGAAGAGCACGACGTCTCGTTTCACGAAGCCGCGACCGCCGTTATGGACACGCTGGCGCTCTCGCGCCGCGACGCACTGGACGATGAGCGCGCGGTGATCGTCGGGATGTCCAACAAGAGCCGGCTCCTTGTGACCGTTGTCATTGAAGTGAATGAACAACCATCCGAATCATCAGTGCGCGTCGCGCAACAAGTCATGAGAGGAAACGCTATGAAGAAGAAGACTAGCCGCAAGGTATCGACCAAGGCTCCCTCGAAGGCCTCGCTGCGCGAGATCCCCGAGATGGATTTCACAACTGGCGTAGTACGTCGAAACCCGTACGGCGAACGCGTTGCGAAGGAGGGCTTCACCATACAAGTCATCCGGGGTCGGCCGAAGAAGGGGACGGAGACGGGTCCTACAATTCCGCGTTCAGTGCGCTTCCCGGCCAGTGTGTGGAAGGATTTGGAACGGCGCGCCAGGGCAGAGGGTATTCCGCTTCATGCAGCCCTCCGAGCCGCGGTACTTGCGTGGGCCGGGGGCTCAGGTAACGCCCATCGTTGATGTTACCGATCAGGGTGGTTGATGGATCTGGGGCCTGATCGGATCCGGCTCGTTGCCGGGTAGGGGCCTTGCAGGTTCGGTGCATGACATCATCCAGCCGGCTCCTGGCGCTCCAGGCCCACTGAGGTAATTGCTCTCGCAGGCCGGAGCTTCGGCGACATCCGCCGCCATACCCTGAGGGAGAAGGTGACCCGGAGCGTGAGGACAACACGCTCCAGGTCGGCTCCGCGTTGACCACTGACGAAAACACGGAGCACCCGAGGAAATGTACGAAGCGAGCTCGACGTCAAGCGCTGGCGGGTGGCGACCTCGCTGGCGACTTACCTGCCGCCCTCACCGGACCCACCCGCGCTCCACGTCCGCGCCTTCCTCGGGGCCGCGCTGGCCCTTGATGGGCGGCATTTTCAAGCCCTGACGCTCCGGTCGAAACCGGGCTCCCTCTTCAAATGACGGCGAGAGCCGCGAGGGTCCCCCTTGCCTTCTCCCATTCCGGGAGAGGCGACAAAGGACAGTCGAATGGAAGGCCTCACCCCGAAGAACCACTCCGAGACGGTGGCCGTGTTCCGACACGGAGTCATCGGCTCGCTGACTCAGGCCGAGATGGACCGCGGCCAGTTGGCCGCCGCGCTGGAGACCTTGAGCAAACAGCGCTTCACGCCGCCGAAGGCGAAGTCGACCAGGACCTTCTCGGAGGCGACGCTCGAGCGCTGGTATTACGCCTTCAAGAAGCGCGGCCTCAACGGACTCAAGCCCCGTCGACGCAAAGACAAGGGCCGCGCAAAGAAGCTCAAGCCCGAGCAGAGACAGCTGCTCCTCGACATTCGCCGAGAGCATCCCCACGCTTCCGCGCCTGTCATCCTGCGCACGCTGGTCGCCGATGGCCGGCCGGAGAAGAACGCCATCTCCGCGCTGACAGTTTGCAGGCTCTACGCCGACGAGGGCTTGGACAAAGTCAGCCTCCGCGCTGCGGATGGCTCGAAGACCCGGCTGCGCTGGCAAGCCGAACGGCCAGGGCTCGGCAGCGAGGATGAGTCCGACGATCAGCGAAGCGGATGAAAGGAGCATGTCTACTCTTGGGGACATCCGAGCAAACCGTCACTTCTCCACCCGCATCCGTCGGGGCAAGCAGCAAGCCGCACCTCGACGGGTAGGGTGACGAACAGAACATCCACCCCGCTGATCGCGCCCCTGCAACTAAAGAATCCGAGGAGTTGGCTCGGTGGGCTGGCTCCGCGGACTTTTTTCGGGCCACTTTCGGGCTGCGCGGGGTCGGACCCGATCCTGCACGGTTTCCGGAATGGCGATCATGCTTGCCTGCCGGCGCTTCGGGGTACGCGGTAGCCATGGCCCGCCCAGCCGAGCACCGAAGGCCACGGGGGACCGCGTCGATAGCGCCTCGCTCCGATACTTGAAAAGAGTCCTGGTCTGGAGCCCCAACACTTGTCCGACGCGCTCGCACGCTGCCTGCACGGGTCCACGGCTAGAGCGAATGGATTGGCGGTCTGCCTCGAGAATGTTGAGTTGGCCGGTGGTCAATGGCCTGAAGCCGAAGCTGTGGAACGTGTACTGCAACGAATCCCGGAGCTCCTCCTGTTGGAGCCGTTTCTCGACCACCGCACGATAGAGCTCTGCCACTTCGTCCACGAGAGCCGCGCGGAGGGCCATCTCGTCCTGGCGCAGGTGCCGGCGCCGGTGGGCGAGAAGAATCGGGATGACGGACGCGAGGGCACGCCGCGCGCCGGAGTCCTCTACCGCGTCGCCACGAACCTCGTAGCAGGCGGCCAGTTGCATCAGGTGCAGGATGGCAGCGCGCACCTCGTCGATCTTGAACGCGGAATCTCGGGCCATTTCTTGGTCGCAGAGTGGCCGGAATGGCCAAGTTGGCAAGGTTGACAAGGATTGACCCTCCCGGCATGACCTGAAACGAATGCCCTCGACGCTGTCCACGTTCGCCGCCCTCCAGTGCCTGGCCCCCAAGCGCGAGTCGAAAACGCTTGAGCTCAAGCGCTCAATGGGTGAACTGGATGCGGTCGTAACGTTTCGGGTCCCCGTCGCCCCGGAGCAGCAAGCGGATGCCAGGGTAGGGTCGAGGGTAGAGTCGTTCGAGGAGCAAGCCTGCACCGTAGAGTCCTACCTCACCCGGGTGCCCCAGCTTTCTGCTGCCCGGCGGTTCTCGCCTTCGGTTGAATCGAGCAGATCGGAGCGAGGACGGGCGCGATGAGCGGTCAGCAACCTCACTCATCCGGCGATGGGGCCGAAGGCCAGCGGCAGGTGGAGCTGCTATCGGCTTTCTGGATCGAGACCAGGGCGAGGGTTGCGCCATGAAGCGCGGACCGAGAAGGAAGAAAGTCGCGCCACTGCTGCGACAATCGGACCGGGGAGGCCAGCGCGGCGGCGCACCCGCGAGCAAAATTATTGCGGTCGCCAAGATGGACGGAGCGGTGTCACTCGCTGTCGACATTGGCCGGCTCATCGAGTCCGCACGCCAGCACGTTGCTCAGGCAGCGAACGCGGCGCTCACGACCCTTTACTGGCAGATCGGAACGCGGATCCGACAGGAAGTCCTCCAGGAGCAGCGGGCCGAGTACGGCGCCGAGATTGTCGCGACGCTGGGGCGAGAATTGGAGGAGCGCTACGGCCGAGGCTTCGGAGAGAAGAACCTCCGCCGAATGCTCCAGTTCGCACAGGCGTTCCCGGACCGCGAAATTGTCGTATCGCTGATACGACAATTGACCTGGACCCACTTCATCGCGCTCATTCCCATCCGGGAGCCCCTCAAACGCGACTTCTACGCCGAGATGTGCCGCATCGAGGGGTGGAGCGTTCGGGCGCTCCGCCAGAAGATCGACGGCATGCTTTATGAGAGGACGGCGCTCTCGAAGAAACCAGACCAGCTTGTTCGCAAGGAGCTGAGAGCGCTCCGCGGAAGCGACCGGCTCTCGCCGGACCTGGTGTTCCAGGATCCCTACCTCCTCGACTTCCTCGGCCTGCGGGACACCTTCAGCGAGAAGGATCTCGAATCCGCACTGCTCCGCGAGATCGAGCGGTTTCTCCTCGAGCTGGGAACAGGTTTCGCTTTCCTCGAGCGGCAGAAGCGGATCACGCTCGACGGGGACGACTACTACATCGACTTGCTGTTCTTCCACCGCCGCATGCGGCGGCTCGTCGTCATCGAGCTGAAGATCGGCGACTTCAAGCCGGCCGATTCTGGACAGGTTGAGATTTACCTACGTTGGCTCGACCGCCAAGAGCGTCAACCCGGCGAGGAGTCGCCCGTCGGGATCATCCTCTGCGCGGGCAAGAAGCAAGAGACCGTTAAGTATCTCGACCTGGGTCGAAACGGCATTCATGTCGCGGAATACCTCACCGAGCTTCCGCCGCGAGACATTCTCCGCGAGCGCCTGCACAAGGCGATTAAGACCGCGCGCAGTCGCCTGGCGCTTGGTGCAGGCGTTGATGCTGATATCGGGATGTTCACTCGGCCAACGAAGACTGGGCGCGCACGTGGGAGGCGCAAGGTGTGACGCCCCCCGACTTCGCAGAGATCAGCGGGGCGGCAGTCGCGACCTCTCGTCTGCCGGTAGCCAGCGTAAGGGCAGAGTTGGGGGCAGAGTCGCGGCCCGAGTGGCAGTCCGAGTCACGGCCCGAGTCGACCGCGCGTTCTCTGGAGAAGCCGGGCAGTAGGCTCCAGAAATACCGGCTCGTTTCGAAGGGAAGGCCAGGGCCTTGAGCGAGCTCTGCCTGACCTTATCCCTCACGCCCCACAGCCACCTCGTGCTCGTTCCCTCGGATGATGCACAGGAAATGGACACGGCGCGTGTTCCGCGCATCCAGAGCGCCTTTGCTCGAGGCACCGGCCACGGGCTCCTTCTGCTCGGTGCGGCCGAGGTCGGTAGCATTCTTCCGCCCGTCTTCTCCTACTGGCGAGAGTTTGGTGCTCGCTTTGTAACCGCGCTTTGTACGAAGCCCGACTTCGCCCTTGAAGGGGGAGCGCGGGTCGAGCCGCCGGCCGCTCCAGCAGATCAAGAGCTCGAGTCCCTCGTGTCCACAGCTCCGCTGATGCCCGGTGCTGAGTACCTGACCGCCGAGGTGTTCCGCGCGCTGTGGAGGGAACTCGGCGAGGCATTCGCAACCGAGCTGCGTGAGTCGGGCGCCACGCTCCAGGATTTCCTCAAGGGGCTGAACCCAGCCTGGAATCTCGTCGGGAGGGTGCACTTCAACCTGGCCGAGAATCGCCGGGACGAGGAGGCCCCCTTTGCTTTTCTGGCGACCTACACCAGCCGGCTCTCGGCGCACGGCAAGGCCCAGCATCAGCCGCTCGGCCAGGCACTGCGCGAGTATGCAGGCGCGGCCAACAAGGAGCGGCTCCTCTCACTGCTGTTACCCGTCCAGCGCGCCGCCGAGCGCTGCGCATGGCTCAAGCAGGTGGTTGATGCTGGCGAGATCTTCCACCCACTGCGCTGGTCGCCACAGGAGGCATTCCGCTTCCTGGGTAACGTCCACGAGTTGGAGCAAGCCGGCGTCGTGGTCCGAATGCCAGCGACCTGGCGGACTGGCCGGCCATCTCGCCCGCAAGTCACGGGCACCGTGGGAACCAAGACGCCGTCGGGGCTCGGCAAGGACGCGCTGCTGGACTTCCGCATGGGAGTGACGCTCGACGGTGAGACGCTGACTTCCGCGGAGGTAAAGACCCTCCTGGCCGGATCCAACGGGCTCGCACTCATTCGAGGCCAGTGGGTTCAAGTCGACCGTGAGCGACTCGAGCGCACGATGAAGCAGTTCCAAGAGGCCGAGCGCATCGCCGAGGAGGGAGGGCTCAGCTTCGCCGAGGCAATGCGCTTGCTCTCGGGCGCGGACATCGCCGGCGACCGCGCGGCCGAGGGAACCGATCGGGACTGGTCAGGTGTCGCCGCCGGTCCTTGGTTGGCCGACCTTCTCAAGGGCTTGCGGTCGCCGGAGGGGCTCGCGAAGGTCGACCCTGGGAACAAGCTCCACGGGAAGCTGCGGCCCTATCAACAGGTCGGCGTTCGCTGGTTGCACCTGCTCTCGAGCCTTGGTCTCGGGGCTTGTCTTGCCGATGACATGGGCCTCGGCAAGACCATCCAGGTGCTTTCGCTCTTGCTCGTGCAGCGCGACGGGGAGGCGAACCGACGCGCGAGTCTGCTCGTCGCCCCTGCATCGTTGCTCGCCAACTGGGTCGCTGAGATCGAACGGTTCGCCCCGACCCTCAAGGCCTTGGTCGCCCACCCATCGGCGATGTCCGCCGATGAGATGAAGGCGATTGCTCCGGAAAAGCTTGCGGCCACGGACCTCGTCATCACCAGCTATGGCTCCCTGCTCCGGATCTCCTGGCTCCAGTCGACCTCATGGCGCCACGCGATCCTTGACGAGGCACAGGCCATCAAGAACCCGGATGCCAAACAAACACGGGCGGCGAAGAAGCTCTCGGCGCGGGCACGGATCGCGCTCACCGGCACGCCGGTCGAAAACCGCCTCAGCGACCTGTGGTCCATCTTCGACTTCGTCAACCCTGGACTACTCGGGTCGGCGAAGGAGTTCACCAGCTACTCCAAGCGCCTCGCCTCCAAGTCCTCCAACCCCTACGGCCCGCTGCGCGACCTCGTGCGGCCGTACATCCTACGGCGGCTCAAGACCGACAAGACTGTCATTGACGACCTGCCAGAGAAGGCCGAGCTGAAGGCCTACTGCCAGCTCAGCCGCAAGCAAGCGGCGCTCTACCAGGAAGCGGTGAAGGATCTCCGCGAGCAACTCGAGGCTGTCGACGGGATGAAGCGAAGGGGCGTTGTCCTGGCCTTCCTCATGCGTTTCAAGCAGATCTGCAACCACCCGTCCCAATGGCTTGGCGATGGTGCCTGGGGCGAGGACGACAGTGGGAAGTGGGCACGGCTGCGCGAGATCGCCGAGGTGGTTGCCGCGAAACAGGAGAAGGCGCTCATCTTCACTCAGTTCCGCGAGGTGACCGCACCGCTCGCATCGTTCCTCGGTGGGGTGTTCGGCCGGTCCGGGCTCGTGCTGCATGGCGAGACCGAGGTGAAGAAGCGCAAGGACCTGGTGCAGCGATTCCAGGAGGATGAGAGCGTTCCGTTCTTCGTCCTCTCGCTGAAGGCGGGAGGCTCCGGGCTCAACCTCACCGCAGCCTCACACGTCGTGCATTTCGATCGTTGGTGGAACCCGGCGGTTGAGAACCAGGCCACGGATCGGGCCTTCCGCATCGGGCAGAAGAAGAACGTGCTGGTCCACAAGTTCGTTTGCAAGGGAACCGTGGAGGAGAAGATCGATGAGCTCATCGAATCGAAGAAACAGCTCTCGAAGGATCTGCTAGAAGGCGGCGCCGAGCTGAACCTGACCGAACTCAAGGACGAGGATCTGCTCAACCTCGTTGCACTGGACCTTGGCGCCGCGATGAAGGAGTGACCCATGTTTTACGAGTGGAGGCCATACGTCTCGGTAGCGGAGCGTCGGCGCAAGGCCGAGCGCGAAATGCAGAAGCTCAAGAAGAAGGGCCACCCGGTATCCCCCGTAGAAATCGACGGCCGGGTTATCGCGCGGACCTTCTGGGGCAAGGCCTGGTGCGACAACCTCGAAGGTTACGGCGACTACTCGAACCGCCTGCCGCGGGGACGGACCTACGTGCGCAATGGCTCGGTGGTCGATCTACAGATTGCGCCGGGTGAGGTCGCTGCCGTCGTCAGTGGCTCAGAGCTCTACAAGGTCGCGGTCAAGGTCACGACGGTGCCCAAGACCCGATGGACCTCGATCTGCCGCGACTGCGCGGGCGCCATCGATTCGCTGGTGGAGCTCCTGCAGGGACGGTTTTCCACTGGAGTCATGGAGCGCATCTGCCAGCAGAAGACCGGGCTGTTCCCCGCTACGGCCGAGATCCACTTCTCGTGCAGCTGCCCCGACTGGGCTTCGATGTGCAAGCACGTGGCGGCCGTGCTCTACGGGGTAGGTGCCCGGCTCGATGAGCGGCCCGAACTACTCTTCAAGCTACGGAAGGTCGACGAGAACGACCTAATCGCCAGGGCTGGGAAGGGACTTCCGTTGTCGAAGACGGGCACCGCGGCGAACAAGGTCCTGGCAACGGATGGCCTGTCGGAGTTGTTTGGGCTGGAGATGGACGGCGCCGAGGCGGCCGACGGCAAGGGGCAAACGAAGCCAGCTCGACGAGAGCGAGGCACGAAGAAAGTGCCTCCTGCCAACGAGGGCGCGATTGTTACCAACTTGGCAACGAAACTGCCGTCGCGGTCGAGCAAGAAAGGGAACGCGAAGAGCACGTCCGGGCGAGTGGCTGGGTCGCGTGTGAAGAGAAGGGCGGGCTGACGGCTGGCGCGCCAGGCAGGCGACGTCAGATTCGCGATGGATTCGTGGATGCACAGGACGAAATCCAAATGAGACGGAGGCGGAGATCGGGGGCGCAAGCCACCGGTGGCCGAGGAAGTCGAGACCTACGAATAAAATCAAAAGGCCGCAAACCAGCGGGATGGGTGAGCTTTGTCCCGCAGCATCAAATCCGAGCGCGGATCAAACCTGGCTCGCCACCGGCAACTTCGGCGTGTTTTCGGTGAAAATCAGAGAAGGATCCGATCGCCGTGCTGAAGAGACCAGGAGGTACACCGCAGGCGCGACTCCAACCGCACAAAAGAGCCGGTCGGGGTGGACTTGCCTCGCGCGGTGCCGGGCAAGCGGAAAAACCGTCCTTGGCAGGCCCACCCGCTCGCGAGAAGCCGGCTTCGGCGCGGGAGAGCACCCAGCGGGAGAGACCGGTCTGGGCAAACCCATCTGTTCGCGAGAACCCCGTCTCCGCAGGGCTGGACCCGATGCGGAGCCGTTGGGATGAACGGCCGGCCCGCCCGGCGCCCCTTGCTGACCCGACGATTGGGGTCCGGAGCCCGCTGAGATCTGACCCGACGACCGAGTCGGTGCTGAACGCTCACAGGGAGGCGAGACCCAAGACGATCCTGGACGCGGCCCTCGAGGCGGCTTTAGGGGTGGATGGATCTCGAATCCAGAAGCGCCCGCAAGCCAGCCGAAGTGCGCCTCCCGCTCCTCGTGAGATTTCGGTGGTGTCGGGCAGTCGAAGGCTGCAGCGGCTTCTTGCATCGCCGATTGCGGAGCGAAAGGCCGTTATCCGTCTCCGCCAAGAGTCCGCAGGGCCGCCGCCTGTCGAAGCCAAAGTGCCGGAGCGGATCACGCTTGAAAATGGTTCTCAATGGATTTTCCGCTACGGGTATGACGGGTTGGGAGAGCGAAAAGCCTACCTGACCTCGCGTCACCTCAGGACCGGCGTGGTTCCCAAGACGGTGCTCGCGTCCGTCGAAGGAAACGTTGGTTCTCTACAGAGGGTCCTGTCCGAGCAGGACCGC
>JBQTKE010000355.1:0-14378 GCA_052386435.1 Myxococcaceae bacterium | reverse complement strand
CACTTCATGATGCCGCCGAAGATGTTGACCAGGATCGCCTTCACTTCCGGCGCCTTGAGGATCAACTTGAACGCGTTGGTCACCTTCTCGCGTGAAGCACCGCCGCCCACGTCGAGGAAGTTCGCCGGCGCGCCGCCCACCAACTTGATGGTGTCCATGGTGGCCATGGCCAGACCAGCGCCGTTCACCATGCAGCCAATGTTGCCGTCGAGTGAGATGTACGCGAGATCGAACTCTTTCGCGGCGGACTCGGTGGGATCCTCTTCGTTGCGATCGCGGTACTCAAGGATGTCCTTGTGACGGAACAGCGCGTTCTCGTCGAAGGTCATCTTCGCGTCGAGCGCGATGACCCCGCCGTCTTTGAGGATCACCAGCGGGTTGATCTCCGCGAGCGACGCGTCCGTCTCCACGTACGCCTTGTAGAGAGCGCGGCAGAAGAAGGCGAACTTGTTTACCGTGTCGCCCGCGAGGCCCAGACCGTAGGCGAGCTTGCGTCCCTGGAAGTCCAAGAAGCCGACCGCGGGATCCACCGTCTCCCGAAGGATCTTCTCCGGGTGGTGCGCCGCGACCTCTTCGATATCAACGCCGCCTTCGCGCGACGCCATGAAGGTCACGCGGGACGTGACGCGATCCAAAGTGATGCCAAGGTAGAGTTCTTGCCCAATGTCGAGTCCCTCTTCGACGTAGAGCTTGCGGACCTTCTGCCCTTCCGGCCCGGTCTGCACCGTCTTGAGCATCATGCCCAGCATCTGCTTGGCGAGGTCCTTCGCCTCCTGCGCGGACTTGGCGAGCTTCACGCCGCCACCCTTGCCGCGGCCTCCGGCGTGGATCTGCGCTTTGACGACAACGACCTTGGTGCCGAGATCCTTGGCCGCGCGTTCGGCGGCGTCCGGGCTCTCCACGAGGATGCCGCGCGGAACCGGCACGCCATACTTCCGGAAGATTTCCTTGCCCTGGTACTCGTGAATTTTCATCGGTCTCGTTACCCAGTCGTCGAGGAAGGAGAGGCTCGTCTAACGCGAATCCCGCGTCTTCACCAGATGAAGTTGTCTGCTTGCTTCTCTGTGCGCTGAGGGAGCCGCAGCGCCTAAAATCCGTAGCCGATCGCGAGCGGTCCGCCCAGTCCCCACGCGGAGAGACGATCCGTATCCGCCGTCCGGTCCCACCGGCGCTGAGTAGTCCAAACGAGGTCCCGCTGGGAACTCGACGACCAGCTGATTGAAGTGGAACGAGTAGCAACCTCCCCAGCAACCGCGCTACCGAGGCGATTTTCAGCAAGCGGTCCAGGATAGGAGATCGTACTTCGCCCATACGACCCCGTCAGTGAGCTGCCGGCGAAGAGCCCGTCCATCCGCTCTTGTGCATACCAGCGCATCCCGACCAAGACGCCGACTTGCCAGCTTGTGTACCGCTTGTGTACCCCGAAGAGAGCGAGCCTGGAGCAGAGGTCGCGTTCTGTTTACCTCCGATGTGTGGTTCGCGCGGTAGGGCTCCGCAATGCGAATGCCTGGCTCGCATTCACCGCGTGCTGCTATGGGAGCGACTCCCTCGCTGCAATCGAGGCACAGGTGAAGCTCTCGTCTTTTAATTTGGGGAATGGATCGAGAACCACGGGCTTGCTTCACGGCTTTTTGGGGAGTGGACGCAATCTACGGACGCTCGCGCAGCAGTGGTCCGAACGAGATCCATCGCGCACGTTCGTGCTGATGGATCTCCGCGGTCACGGTGCTTCTCCGCCTCCGAGTGCCGCGACGGACCTCACTGAGATGGGCTGCGATGTGTTGGAGACGCTCGCAGGCCGGAGCGCAGATCTCGTGGGACATTCGCTGGGTGGACGAGTGGCGCTCGCTGCTGCGGCGTCCAGTCCTGAGCGCGTGCGGCACGTGACGATGCTCGACATCACACCCGCGCCAGTAGACGACGACATCTCCGAAAGTGCCGCCGTGTTGAAAGTCCTGCGTCAAGCGCCGATGCGCGCCCCCGACCGCCGACAGATGCGCGCGTTCCTGTTGGAGAAAGGCCTGACACCCTCGCTCGCGGACTGGTTACTCATGAACCTGGTTCGTGACGGAAACGACTTCGCCTGGCAGTTTGATCGCGAAGCGTTGGGACACCTGCACGATCATGTGCTCGGCGAAGATCAATGGTCCGCGGTCGATCAACTCGGAAGCCGCGTTCACTGCATCCGCGGCTCGAAGTCTCCGTACGTTCCCGAAGAAGATGTCGAGCGTCTCAAACGCGCCGGCTGCCGGGTCGACACACTGGAAGGCGCCGGCCATTACGTCCACGTCGACGCGCTGGACGCGCTGCTTCCGCTCCTGCTTTAGCCCGGTTCGGTCACCACATGGGGGGAATGAGGCCTGGAGTGTGGTCCGCGCTTAGTTCTAGCGGCCCGCACCGATGGTGTCGAACCTGTCGTGTCGGCGCGCGCTCGCAGATGCGCTTACTTCCTCAGTCTGGCGGGCGCCCCTGGGAATGCTTCTCATCTCACTTACGCGTTCTCCATCCTTCGCTTCCCGACCGCGGCCGAGCGCCTGTTTAACGACGTCTCGCGAGCAGTCGCTTTTCGAACCACAGCGAACCCTGACGACTCCCTGGGTCATCTGTAACATTCTCGACGTGCTTAAACTGTGCGTCGCTGCTTGTTCCACTCGTTCCGGACGCCTCTGGAATCTTCTCTTGCTTTGCGCATCCGTTGCGGCCTGCGGAAGATGCGGGTTAGCTCGCGACACGGTCGCAGTTCCCGATCTACGAGAGACATTTGGCTCCACCGCACTGCACGTGCTGCTGGGCGGCCAACTCTTCCACGCCACGTCCAACGGATTTCGCGCGGGTGGCAGCCCATCGGGACGCGCGCGGCTGACGCTTGACCTTCCTCCCAATGCCATGGCGCCGGCCAAAATCTCCATGGCAGATGGCTTCTCGGTCGACGTGGGGCTGACCGGTCTTCAAGGCGTCGGAAAAATCGAGGGCACCGCCGTCGTGTATCAGCGACCGCGGGGCATTTCGCTCTGGACCCACACGCCTGAAGGCTTTGAGGAATGGCTCTTCCTCAAAGGCGTCGAGCGCGGCGAAGTGGCGCGCTGGACGATTCGCGGCGCCGCCCTGCATCCACGCGGCGAAACGATCGAGCTTCTTGATAATACGGGTCGGGCGCGCATCACGGTGAGCGCACCCACGGCATTTGCCACGGACGGCGAAAAACTGCGCGTGTTCCTGCGGGTGGAGCGTGACCAGATCGTCCTGCACTCCGACCGGAGTGTGGCGTCGCGGGTGCTGATCGACCCGTTGTGGAGTGTCACTGGCAACTTTGGTCAGCCCCGAGAAGCGCCAGCAGTGATGCTTTTGACCAACGGAAAGGTCTTGGTCACGGGCGGCGCCGCGGTCGCCGGCCCCAGCTCCGTGCTGACTTCGTCTGAGCTTTATGACCCTGCGACGGGTTCTTTCGCGGGTGCATCCCGAATGAACGCCGCCCGCATGCGGCACAACGGCGTCCTTCTAAAAAGTGGCCTGGTCTTGGTCGCCGGCGGCTTCGATGGGACCAACGCACTGCAATCCGCAGAGGTCTATGACCCCTATACCGACTCGTGGCGAAGCGTCGCGCCCATGGCTGTGGCTCGAATGCATTCGACCATGCACCTGCTGGATGACGGCCGCGTCATCGTTATCGGTGGGCAGAGCACCACTGGAATGGCGCTGGCGAGCGCGGAAATCTTCAACCCGGTCACGGAGACCTGGTCTTCCACCCCTGCCCTGCCTTCGGCCTTAGGGCTTCACGTCTCTGTCATCCAGGCGGACGGCAAGGTCTTCGCGAGCATGGGAACGCAGGCGGAAATCTACGATCCCAGCGCGAATACCTGGACGGCGGCCAATCCTCCTCCGAACAACCACACCGCAGCAGCGGCCACGCGCCTCAACGATGGGCGCATCCTGGTCGTCTCCGGCTCAACCACGGCCGCCTGCAACGTGTTCAATCCAGCGACGGGCGCATGGACCACGACAGAAGCCCTCCCTGCTCTGCGCAGCCGGCACAGCGCAACCCTTCTTCCCAATGGTAAAGTACTGGTGCTTGGAGGCGCAGACAGCGCCTCGTCCCCGGTTCTCTCGGCCCATCTCTATGATCCGACGGCTGGAACCTGGTCCATCAGCGGTTCGCTGACGTCAGGCCGTCCGACCGGGCACAGCGCCATTCTTGTCATCGGTGGCAAGGTCTTTGTGACGGGAGGAGCTGCCTTGGCCAATGAGCTATACGACCCGCTCATCGGCGCTTCCACCGCAACTGGAGACATGGTGAGGGCACGCGGCAATGCCACCTACCTGGTGACCTTGGCCAATGGGAAAGTCTTGGCCGCAGGAGGTGAGGACGGATCTTCGCTCACGGATTGTGATCTGTACGACCCGGTTACCAAAACCTGGACTGCCACAACCCCTCTCGCCATCGGCCGTCGGAGTTACAAGGCGTTGCTGCTGCCGAGCGGAAAGGCGTTTGCCATCGGCGGATACGACGGTAGCAACGCCTTTAACTCCACCGAACTCTACGATCCCGCCACCGGGCTGTGGTCATACGGCGGAAACCTGGTCCAGCCTCGTCGCGCCTTCGCCGCCGCGTTGCTCGACAATGGGCAGGTGCTTGTTGCAGGCGGCAGCCCAGGTTCAGGTTCGCTCGCGAGCGCAGATCTCTACACTCCCTCCAGCGACAGCTGGGCGGCGACCGGGGGGATGCAGGTGGCTCGGCGGTTCCACACTGCAACCCTCTTATATGACGGGAAGGTGCTGGTCGTCGGAGGTCTGGACGGATCGACCTATCATGCGACCTCCGAGCTGTACGACCCTTCGACGGGTGTCTGGACCTATACTAAGGGTTCACTGCTTTACGGCCGCCAGATACACACGGCGACACTGCTGCCAAACCGCAAAGTCCTGATTACCGGCGGCGAAGGCGCAACAGGCTACACCAATACAACTGAAGTCTACGATCCGGAAACGGACACCTTCTCGGCAGGTCCGCAGCTGGCGGTCCAGCGCGGCCACCACACGGCGCAGCTGCTGCCGAGCGGCAAGGTGATGATCGCCGGTGGCTGGAATGGCAGCACCACGTTCCTGCCAGTTGATGTCTACGATCCCGAGACGGGTACGATGGCCACCGCAGGAAGCCTGGCGATCGGTCGCAAGCGTGTTCCGAGCACGCTGATGCTCTCCGGACAAGTGCTCATTGCGGGTGGCGAAAGCAGCGGCGGCGCGTCCCTCATTCAGGCGGAAATCTATGACGAGGGGCGAGCCGTGGCGGCGGGGACAGAGCCGGTGCTGAACGGACCGCTCGCCACGACTAGACAGGGCGACACATTGGTACTTACCGGTTCGCGGCTGACCGGAAAGAGCAATGGAAGTGGTGGCCGAGATGGGACTGCAGCGACCAGCCATCCGGTGATCGTCCTGCACCGCCAAGACAATCAGGCCCGTTACTTTCCGCGGGTGACAGACTGGAGCGCCACCAGCGTCACCATCGTGGTTCCGCTGGATCTGCCCCAAGGCGCCTATCAGGTTTGGGCCGTGGTGAATGGCGCCGCGAGCTCGTCGTTGATGGTGAACGTGCCAACGTCTGCCACGGGCGGCACGGCCCGGCTCCAGATCACCTCGACGGCCCAAACGGTCACAGCGGGCGCGTGCTCACCTTCGCCGCTCACAATTCAGTCGCAAACGTTGGCGGGAGTGGCGCTGAATGTTTCAGCGAACACCAGCGTGCAACTGGCCCCTTATCCCGGACTGAGCTTCTACTCGGATGCGACATGTGCCACGCCCATTGCAGCCGCCGTCATCAGCAGTGGAACGAGCAGCACTTCCGTTTACTTCCGGGGAACCACCGTCGGTTCGACGACTGTCACTGTCGGCGCCAACAGCTACAACTCTGCGAGCCAAGTGCAAACCATTCAGGCCGGCGCGCCGAGCCAAATTGCGTTTACGAGCAACCCCGTCACTGTCGCGGTCAACACCTGCTCACCCGCAGTGGTATTGCAGGTGGCAGACAGCTACGGGAATCCTTCGAACGTTCCCTCCTCGACTGCGGTGACACTGTCGGGGACGGGACTGACGTTCTTTAGCAATCCCACTTGTACGACGTCGCTAACGAGTCCCACTGTCGCAGGGGGAAGCAGCAGTCTCACATTTTATTTTACGGGAAGCACAAGCGGAGCCATTGCCTTAGAGGCAAGCTCCAGCTACGGCAGCGCCACGCAGACTGAGACAATTACCGGCGGAGCTCCGACAAAGATCGCTTTCACCACCGGGTCGCAGACCGTGGTCGCAAACACTGGGTGTTCAGCTTTAGTGACAATTCAGTCTCAAAACACTCTGGGCCTGGCCGCAAACGCCACCGCGGCGATCACCCTGACGCCTTCTGGCAACGGCTTGACGTTTTACACGAACAGCGCATGCACCAAGTCCGGAAGCTTTACGATTGACGCAGGTGCAAACACTGCCAGCTTTTACTTCACGGGCACCATCGTCGGATTGCAGACCCTGACCGTCACTCCGAGCGCAGGCCTGACTGCAGTGACACAACAGGAGTCCATTGTCGCGGCAGCGGTTACTCCGACGAAGATTGCATTCGCGACCGTTCCGCAGACAGTGGCTGTCGACGGATGCTCAGGCGTGACCACCGTGCAGGCCCAAAACGCGGGAGGCAGCGCCGGAAACGTTTCCGCCAACACGACCGTTACCCTGTCCGCGCCTTCAACGACTTTCTATTCAAATTCCGGATGCACCGCCGTCGTAACGAGCGTCCTGATTCCCAACAAGTACAACGCGGCCAATTTTTATTTTCGGACTTCGGCGGCTGGCACCGTCGTCCTCACGGCGTCAACCAGCACTCTGGGGTCAGCAACCCAGTCGGAAACCATCGGATGTACCGGGGCGATGACAGATTGCTTCGGCGCCTGCGTGGATCTCCAGACCAATGCGACGTATTGCGGAAGCTGCACCACATCCTGCAGCGCAGGGCAAACATGCTCGAACGGGGCGTGTCAGGGCGGCGGCCCCGCTGCGACACAATTGGCCTTCACCACGCCGTCGCGGACCTTCACGGCGGCGACATGCGCCGGTGCGGCCAACGCTATTGCGGTGCAACTGCAAGACGCGTCGGGCAACCCCGTCAACGCGGGCGCAGGCGGCCAGACGTTTACGGCTTCGTCGACGTCGACGGGAACGGTGACTTGGCACACGGACAGCAGCTGCTCGACCGTGGCGAGTGGCGGCAACTTCACCATTGCCAGCGGCAGCAGCACGGTGAATGCGTATTACCGAGACACCAAGGCAGGCACGCCGTCCGTGTCGCTCAGCAACGCCTCGAGCCTTACCAACCCGTCGCCGCAAAACCACGCGGTAGTGGCGGACGTGGCCAACCGCTTGGCCTTCACCACGCCGTCGCGGACTTTCACGGCGGCGACATGCGCCGGTGCGGCCAACGTTATTGCGGTGCAACTGCAAGACGCGTCGGGCAACCCCGTCAACGCGGGCGCAGGCGGCCAGACGTTTACGGCTTCGTCGACGTCGACGGGAACGGTGACTTGGTACACGGACAGCAGCTGCTCGACCGTGGCGAGTGGCGGCAACTTCACCATTGCCAGCGGCAGCAGCACGGTGAATGTGTATTACCGAGACACCAAGGCAGGCACGCCGTCCGTGTCGCTCAGCAACGCCTCGAGCCTTACCAACCCCACGGCGCAGACGCACACGATGACGGCCGGCACGGGCAACCAACTGGCCTTCACCAGCCCGGCGCGGACTTTCACTGCAGGGAGCTGCGGCGGCGCCGGCAGGGTAATTACGGTCCAATTACAGGACGCCTCAGGCAACCCCCTGGCAGCGGACACCGGCGGCCAGGCCTTTACCGCGGCTTCTGACTCCACCGGCACCGTTACCTGGTACACGGATGCCACCTGTATGGCCGTGGCGCCCGGCGGCAACTTCACCATTGCGGCCGGCACCAACACCGCCTCCCTCTTCTACGCGGACACTCTCGCGGGCAACCCGTCCATCGGTGTGGCGAATGCCTCGGGCCTCGCCAACCCGCCCGCGCAGACACAAGCGGTGACGGCCGCTTCCGCCAGCCGCTTGGCCTTCACCACGCCTTCGAGGACTTTCTCCGCCGGCACGTGCCCTGGCGCAGGCAACGTCATCACCGTCGCCTTGACGGACGCTTTCGACAATCCGGTGGCCGCTGGCCTGGGGGGCCAAGCGTTCACGGCCGCCACCAGCTCGACGGGTACCGTCAACTGGTACACCGACGCCACCTGCGCCACGCCCGCCAGCGGCGGCAACTTCACCATTGCCAGCGGCGCAAGCAGCGTCAGTGTCTTCTACCGGGACGTGCAAGCCGGCAGCCCAAGCATTTCGCTTAGCAATGGCGCGGGCCTTCTCAACCCTTCGCCCCAGACGCACACGGTTTCTGTGCTGGCGCCTTCGAAGCTGGCCTTCACTTCCTCGCCCCAGACGCTGGCCGCAGGGCAGTGCAGCCCTGCGCCGGTGGTGGTGCAGGTGCAGGACAACTTGGGCAACGGCACGTCCTCTGGGGGCCCTCGCGCAGTGGGCCTTGCCGCCACCAATGGCACGCTGGGCTTCTTTTCGGATGTCGGCTGCACCCAGGCGGTGGGCGGTGTGACGGTGGCCTCCGGCGACAACACCGCCAGCTTCTACTTCCGAGACACGGCGGCGGGCAGCCCGCAGCTGACGGCTACCACTATGGGGCTTTCTCCGGCGCAGCAGACGCAATCCATTCAACCTGCCCCCGCGGCCGTGTTGGCTTTTGCGTCCGCGCCCGAAACCGTCGCCGCAGGCGTCTGCAGCGGCGTGGTGGTGGTGGAAACCCTAGACGTCTTCGGAAACGTCGCCCAGTTGGGAATGGACTCAGCAGTCACCTTGTCCTCCACGTCCACGGGTAATGGCTTCTACGCGGACTCCAATTGCAACACGGCACTGGTTTCGCCCAGCATTGCCTTGGGTGCCTCGTCCCTCGCCTTCCACTTCCGGGACACGCGTGCAGGCGCTCCGACGCTGACGGCAGAAAGCGCACCGCTTGCCGCTGCCACCCAGCAGCAGACGGTGCAAGGCGGCGCCGCGACGGGCCTCGTCATTTCCGGGCTGCCTGTCAGTGCTGAAGCGGGCACGCCCGTCAACTTCACCGTCACCGCGGTGGATGCCTTTGGTAACCCGGCTTCGGGCTACACCGGCACGGTTTCTTTCTCCTCGTCCTCTCTGGACGCGACGTTGCCCGGCCAGGCCACCTTTACTGGGACGCAGTCGAGTCAAAACTTCTCCGTGACGTTTAGCAGCAGCGGCCCGGCGTCCTTGACGGTGACAGACGGCGCGCTGTCCGCCACTCAGTCCGGCGTCCAGGTCAACTCTGCGCCTGCGGCCACCTTCGTGCTTTCCGGTGTGTCCTCGCCCAGTCTGGTAGGCGACGCTTCGTCGCTTGCCGTGGAGCTGCTGGACGCCTTCGGCAACCGCGTCACGGGGTACCAAGGCACGGTGCGTTTCACGTCTTCCGACGCCAGCGCATTGCTGCCCCCGGACTTCACCTTCACCGCCGCGCAAGCCGGGCTGCATATTTTCCCGGTGCGCCTCATGACGCCTGGCACGCAAAGCCTGGCGGTAAGGGACATGGCCGTCCCGTTGCTGACGGGCACCTTGTCGCCATTGGTGGTGCGCCAGATGACGGGTGGCGCGTGCGCCGCTGCTTCGGACTGTGCCTCGTCCTTCTGTGTCGATGGCGTCTGCTGCCAGACGTCGTGCACCGGCAGCTGTGCGTCCTGCAGCCTGTCCGGCAGCGTCGGCATATGCGCGCCGGTGCCGGACGGCAGCAGCTGTGAAGACGCCTCGTACTGCAATGGTAGGGAGTCGTGTCAGGCCGGCAGCTGCCAAGGCGGTGCGCCGGTTGCCTGTGTGGATGCCTTCGGCCGCGACGTCCTTGTGTGCCAGGAAGCGACGCAAAGCTGTGAAGTGGTGCCCAACAGCCCGCCCGTCATTGTCCACGACGCCAACCTCGCTGCCGGCGTGGGCAACGCCTACGTTTACAACGTGCTTGGCGCCATGCGCGTCGCTGGTGCCCGTCCCATGTCCTTCTCCGCCTGTGGTGGGCCTGTGGACTTCGGAGTCGACGCCCTCTCCGGCGCTGTGCACTGGACGCCCTCTACCTCCGGCCCGGTGGCGTTGTGTCTTAAGGCGCAGAATGCCTATGGCGTGAACATCTACAGCTTTGCCGTCCAGGTGGGCACGCCTGTTGGCGCGGGCCCTGTGGCCAACTTCACCGCCACGCCTGTGGAAGGGCGCGTCCCCTTGCAGGTGGCCTTCGATGGCAGCGCCTCTATTGGCGCCACTTCAGTCGTCCTCTATGGCTGGCAGGTGCTGTCCGGTGTGTCACCCCTTTCCGGCGTCACGCAAAGCTTCACCTACAGCGTGCCGGGCACCTATCGCCCCGCCCTGACGGTCACTGACAGCTTCGGCCGCCAAGCCTCCGCTCGGCGCGCCGTCACGGTGTTGGGCCCCAGCGGTCAGCGGCCCCCTTCCGCCCTCATTGCTGCTTCGCAGCTTCAGGGCGCGGAAAGCCTCACTGTTGACTTCGGCTGTGACTGTCAGCCCGGGGACGCGCCGTTGGCGGTGTGGCGCTGGGAAATTGGGGGCTCTGTCTCCTATGGCCCGAATATCAGCCAGACGTTTACGCCTGGGCGTTACCGCATTCGCCTCACGGTCGTTGATGAGGCAGGCTTCTCCGCGTCAGACGCCGTCGACGTGGTGGTTAGCGGCGCAGGGCGTCAGCCGCCCACCTGCGGGGCGCGCGCGACGCCCGCGTTCGACGCCGCGCCAGTTGAAGTTGTCTTTAGTGCCACCGCGAACTCGGAGTCAGGCGACATCGCCTCCATCTCGTGGCGGTTGTCGGACGGCAGCGAGGTCGAAGGACTTGAGGCGCGCCAGGTGGCGATGGTGCCGGGCCATTATGCGGCGGTGCTCCAAGTGGTGGACGACGCCGGTCTTTCCTGCGTCGACACTGCGACGGCGTTGGTCACGGACCTTTCTCGCTCGATGCCGATCCGCATCGAGCGGGGCATCGGCGAGCATCTTTTGGCCTGCGATGACGACGGTGCCGGGACCAGCCTGCTGCCGGTTGTCTCGGGCGATGGTCCGTTGGTCTGGTCCATTGAGCCGCTTCCGGGTGAGCCACTTCCGGAAGGAGTCACAGTGGACGCCCAGACGGGTCAACTGTTTTGGACGTCCCTGTCCGAAGCGTCGGAAAGAACCTTCCTCTTGCGAGTCTCAGGACAGGCGGGAACGGACATCGCCAAGCTCCACGTGAACCTCCATTGTGACTCACGCATCTACCAAGTGGGCTGTGGTTGCTCCGCGGAGTCGGCTGCTTCCGATCTCTGGTTGCCGATCGCTCTGCTCGCGTTGCGACTCCGTCGGCGTCACCGAGGGCGACGCAGCGGCCCCGCGCCCTCGAGCTGAGCATCTGCTTGGCCCACCACGGTGACTTCCCTGTCCGGCGGCGGTTGTATGAAGCGCGGCGACCTTTAGCGCCTTTTCCGAACCTGAGGCAGCGTTAGGCCGACGACGGTGCGCGCCTGTCACCAACGACGAGGATCGAAACCACTTTCACCGCGATCACCGGGAAACAGGGGGGGTTAAGCGCACCACCTCTGCCTTGAATTCAGGCGTGAACGTCCTCAGCGCTCGCCTCGCCTTCTTGGGCTTCTCTTCCATGTTTGTAGACATCCAGTACTCCTTCTTCTGGGTGTCCTCCAAATCGGATCAAGACCAGCCTGTGACCTGGATCCGCGCGCGGAACAGATCTCCTTCGCGCGCCTGCTCCAGCAAGAGGTGTCCCGTGGCATCGCACCAGGCCCGGACCTCTCCTTCCATCGCGGGGTCCGTCGCGAGCAGCTCAATCTCGTCGCCAGCCCGGGATTTCCGGACGGCCTTCGCCAGCTCCACGATGGGAACCGGACAGAAGGTGTCGCACGCATTGACCTGAACGACGGGCATTTCGACTTTCGCACTCCCCACGGCCTTGTTATCTACCCCGGTCGGTTACCCACGCGGAGTCCAAACTCGAATGAAACCCAACGTCATCGTTGCGCTGCTCGTCGGCCTCATTGTCGGCTTCTTCGTCGGCAAGGTCGTGTCGGGTCCTTCCACTGACAATCCGCCCTCGGTCGCTGCTCCGGCCGCACCGGCGCCCTCTCCTTCCCCAGGGGGTGGACAGATCGCCGAGGGAGAAGACGCGACGTTCAAGGTTCCTCTCGACAACGCACCGGTGTCGGGCAACGCCGACGCGCTGGTCACCATCGTTGAGTTCTCTGACTATCAGTGTCCGTTCTGCTCGCGCGGCAACGCCACCATTCAGCAGCTGCAGAAGGACTACGGCAGCAAGCTGCGCGTGGCGATGAAGCAGAACCCGCTGCCGTTCCATGAGCACGCGCGCCCCGCCGCCCTGGCCGCGTTGGCCGCCGGCGAGCAGGGCAAGTACTGGGAGATGCACGAGAAGATGTTCGCCAACGCCACTGCCTTGGATGGCGCATCGCTGGAGAAGTATGCCAAGGAGATCGGCCTGGACGTGGCGAAGTGGCAGGAGGCGATGAAGAGCCCCAAGCACTCGGACACCATTGGCAAGGACCAGGCACTGGCGCAGTCGTTGGGCGCCACGGGGACCCCGGCGTTCTTCATCAACGGGCAGAAGCTCGTAGGCGCGCAGCCGATTGATCGCTTCAAGGCGGTGATAGACGCCAAGCTGAAGAAGGCGGAAGAGCTGGTCGCGTCGGGAACCAAACCGTCAGAGGTCTACGCGAAGACGATCGCGAACGGCGCCACCGCCCCGGCTCCGGCCGCTCCGCAGGCTCCGGCTGCGCCGCCCGCTCCCGCCGCGCTGAAGAAGATCAACGTCCCCAGCGACTCACCTCTGACCGGCCCCAAGCTGGCCAAGGTGACCATCATTGAGTGGTCTGACTTCCAGTGCCCCTTCTGCAGCCGCGTTGTCCCCACGCTCAAGCAGATCAAGGAGGCCTATCCGAAGGACGTTCGCGTCATCTTCCGCCACCAGCCGCTCCCCTTCCACAACAACGCTAAGATCGCCGCGGAAGCGTCGATGGCCGCGCTTGAGCAGGGGAAGTTCTGGGAGATGCACGACAAGCTCTTCGCCAACCAGAGCGCGCTCGATCAGCCGAATCTGGAGAAGTACGCGCAGGAGCTCAAGCTGGACGTGAAGAAGTTCAAGGCCGCGCTTGAGTCTCACAAGTTCGCGGCGAAGATCGATGCGGACGCGTCGGAAGGTGCCAGCGTGGGCGCGAACGGCACGCCGACCTTCTTCATCAACGGCCGCGAGCTCGTGGGCGCGCAGCCCTTCCCCAGCTTCAAGGCGATGATCGACGAGGAGATCACCAAGGCGGACAAGCTGCTCGCGTCCGGCGTGAAGCTGGAGAACCTGTACCAGAAGCAGCTGGAAGCGGCCCCGACCGCTGCGGCCGCGCCCTCGCCCGGTGGGGCTCCGGCTCCGGCACCGGTTCAGGACATCACGGTGGGCAGCGCGCCGGTGAAGGGTCCGAAGAACGCGCCCGTCACCATCGTGGCCTTCTCTGACTTTCAGTGTCCGTTCTGCAGTCGCGTGGTGCCCACGCTCAAGCAGATTGAGGACCAGTACGGCGGCAAAGTGCGGGTCGCGTTCAAGCACCAGCCCCTGCCCTTCCACAACAACGCCAAGCTCGCCGCGGAGGCGTCCCTGGCGGCGAACGAGCAGGGCAAGTTCTGGGAGTACCACGACAAGCTCTTCGCCAATCAGAGCGCGCTGGATCGGCCCAACCTCGAGCGGTACGCGGAGGAGCTGAAGCTGGACCTGACGAAGTTCAAGACCGCGCTCGACAGCAAGAAGTTCGACGCTCAAGTCGCCGCGGACAGCACCGAGGGCTCACGCGTCGGAGCGAATGGCACGCCCACCTTCTTCATCAATGGCCGCCAATTGGTGGGCGCGCAGCCCATCGACGCGTTCAAGCAGATCATCGACGAGGAGCTGAAGAAGAAGGGCAAGTAACGTTCTCTCGCTTCGCCTCATCCGACGCCGACAAGGCAAACACCTTGTCGGCGCTTTTCATTGCGGGATGTCTCGGGACCCAGTCAGGGAACGTCTACACCGGCGCCAACGACAATGCGTCCGGGACTGCGATGGTGATTGCGCTCGCGAGAGCGTTCAAGTTGCAGGCCCAGCCGCCTCGGCGAACCACGGTGTTCGTGACGTTCGGCTTCGAAGAAAACGACGACAGGGAATGCGAGGGCTCCGAGTTCTACGTCGCCAACTCGCCCGACACGCTCCCCGCCAAGAACATCGTCTACATGATGAA